>JAQUGU010000084.1 GCA_028683995.1 Syntrophomonadaceae bacterium
TATTGACAAGAAAAGGTAGAATAAAGTGGTATGAAGTGGGGAGAAGTGGAGCACAATCCCAAATTTATTTGATAGGGTGAAGAAGGATGTTCCTGGGTGAATACCAGCATTCTCTGGATTCAAAAGGAAGAATAACCGTTCCCTCCAGGTTGCGTGAGCAACTGGGGGAAAAGTTTGTTGCCACCAAGGGGCTGGATAACTGTATTTTTCTTTATCCTATGGAAGAGTGGAGAACAATTGAAGAGAAATTGAAATCTCTGCCCTTTACCCGGGCTGATGTGCGGTCTTTTGCCCGCTTTTTCTTTTCCGGTGCTTCGGAGATGGAAATAGACCGCCAGGGGCGTACACTTATGCCGATAAACTTAAGGGAATATGCCAGTATTGATAAAGACCTGATCATAATTGGGGTTGGTAGTAGAATTGAGATTTGGTCCGCTGCTAATTGGGGAAAATATACCCTGGAGGCGGAATCATCCTATGAGGAAATAGCAGAAAGCATGGTCGATCTGGGTATATAGGAGGAATCTTATTTTGCATCAACCAGTCCTGCTTCAGCAAACCATAGAATATTTATTAACCGATCCCAATGGCGTATATGTTGACTGTACTCTGGGTGGGGGAGGCCATTTAAGCCACCTGCTTAACTTTACCGGTAATAACGCCCAGATAATAGCTATTGATCGCGATAAAGAGGTTCTTGAAGCAAGTAGAAAAAAGTTAAATTTACCGAAAATTACATTTATTCACGAGGATTTTCGCTATTTATCGCGAATACTTAATAGATTAAATATAAATAAGGTATCTGGAATCCTTCTGGATTTGGGTGTTTCTTCTATGCAACTGGATACTGCCAGTCGCGGGTTTAGTTATCATGAAGATGCCCCACTGGATATGAGAATGGATAGCGAACAGGCTCTAAATGCCACAGAAATAGTAAATCATTACAGTGAAGAAGAGATTGCTAGAATAATTTACCATTACGGTGAAGAAAGATATGCCAGGAATATTGCCCGTTCTATAGTAAAATACCGTCAGGAAAAAGCAATTGATTCTACTTTAGAACTGGTTGATATTATAAAATCTTCTGTTCCTGCCCGCTACAGTCGGGAAAAACATCCGGCCCGACGCACTTTCCAGGCGTTAAGGATAGCGGTTAATAGCGAACTGGAAGCTGTGCAGGAAGTTCTGCCGCAAGCTGTAAAACATCTACTTATTGGTGGAAGGTTATGTGTAATTACCTTTCATTCACTGGAAGACCGTATAGTAAAACAGTTTATGCAAGAACAGGCCCGGGAGTGTATTTGTCCACCCGATTTTCCGGTATGTATCTGTGGACATAGAGCCAGTTTAAAGTTATTGAACAGAAAACCTGTGCTGCCAGATGAGAATGAATGTCACCAAAACCCACGGGCACGGAGTGCCAAGCTTCGGGTAGCAGAAAGAATATAGTTCTAAGATTAGGGGAGGAAGAATATTATGGTACCAGCGAGCCAGGCTCGTAAGCTTGAGTTTCAGTATTCTCATTCTGGGATTGAAGAGCAACCTGTACAAAGAATTAAAAGAGTATATAAGAAGACTAATTCCCGTAAAACATTTTTGGTTAAATCCGGTTTGGCTTTATTCGCTTATGCTCTTGTGGTTGTTTATCTGTGTATAAAGGTGTCCACCATGGGGTATGACATAGTTGGACTGGAAAAAGATGTAGATAAACTTCAGGCTGCCAATCACATGTTGGAGTTTAAGATAGCTGAACAGATTTCATTGGATAGAGTAGAACTGCTGGCTACCAAACAACTGGGAATGTGTAAGCCGGATGTAAGCAGGTCTATTGCGGTTACAGCTCAAAAACCGGAAACGGTAAACCTGGCCAGCTTAACAACTGCGGGTGATATCGATAATAGTAAAACTAAGATAGGAGAAAAAACCCTGCAAAAACTATATTCCAACTTGACGCTGCTGGCAGAAAAAAAATAATCCGAGAAAAACGAGGTGCATTATATGCAAACTACAAGTTTGCTGGTAAGAAAGCGTATAGCAGCGCTTTTTTTCTTATTTACACTGGGGATTTTTTTGCTGGGTGGTAGGATTTTTTGGGTGCAGTTCGTTAGAGGAGCCGAGCTTTCGCAGAAAGCTGAGCAGAATCGTATGCGTGACGAACCGGTAGCCTCCAAGCGGGGTATCATTTATGACCGTAATGGTAATGAATTGGCTATATCGGTTAGTGCTGATTCGGTCTCTGCTTGTCCAGCTGATGTTATAGCTTCCAAGGAGCAAAAAGAAATTGCTCACCAGCTGGCGACAATATTAGAAATGGATGAAGAAAAGCTTCTTAAAACACTGACCCAAAGAACCTGGTTCGTTTGGGTTAAACGCCAGATAAAACCGGAACAGGCGAAAAAAATAAGGGAGATGGATTTACCCGGAATCAGGCTGACCGAAGAAAGTCACCGCCAGTATCCCAATGGTATATTCTGTAGTCATGTACTGGGTATATCCGGGATTGATAATACAGGATTGGAAGGCATTGACCACTATTATGATGAACTGGTGGGGGGAAGCAAAGGTCGTATTGTTATCGAAAAGGATGCTGCCAACCGTAACATACCGGAGGCTACCCATAAATATATCAGTCCGGTTGATGGCGCCAATCTGATTTTAACCATTGATGAGACTATCCAGTATATTGTCGAAAGGGAACTTGAAAAAGTATTTAAAGAACGTAAGGCCAAAGCGGCAGCAATAATTGTTATGGATCCTGCTACCGGTGAGATACTCGCCATGGCCTCTCGTCCGACTTATGACCCTAATAATTATGGGAAATACCCGGCCTCTAACCGCCACAATTTTGCTATAAATGATGCTTATGAACCGGGATCTACCATGAAAGTAATTACCGCTGCCATGGCCATGGAAGAAAAGACCGTTGATGGGGAAAGCCGTTTTTTCTGCCCGGGGCATATTAAAGTAGGCAAAGAAACCATTCGCTGTGCCAATAATAAGGTTCATGGCAGTCAAACCTTTGCTCAGATAGTAGAAAATTCGTGTAACGTAGGGTTTGTTCAAGTAGGATTAGATTTAGGTCTGGAAAAATACTACCACTATATAAAGGCTTTTGGTTTTGGTAAATTGACCGGTATAGACCTGCCTGGTGAGGAGGACGGAATACTGGTACCCGAGAAGAAGGCTCAACAAATTGACCTGGCTACCATGGCTTTTGGGCAGGCTAATGCTGTTACCAGCATACAGTTAACAACAGCGGTAGGGGCAGTTGCCAACGGTGGTAAACTAATGAAGCCCCATTTGGTTAAACAGGTTATCGATAATAACGGTAAAGTAATTAAAAAGTTTGACCCGGTGGTGGTACGCCGGGTGATATCGGAAGAAACCGCCCATCAATTATGCTTAATTCTGGAAGGCGAAGTTACTGTTGGCACCGGGACGAATGCCTACATAGAAGGTTACCGGGTGGCTGGCAAAACAGGTACCGCACAGAAGAGCAAGCGTGGTGGCGGTTATCTAACTGACGAGTACATTGCCTCATTTATTGGTTTTGCTCCTGCAGTCAATCCCCGTCTGGTATGTATAGTAGTAGTTGATGCACCGCAGGGATACCCCTATTATGGCGGCTGGGTGGCTGCACCAGTTTTCAAAAACATTATCCAGGATGCTCTCCATTACCTGGAAGTTCCGATGAATAAATTGCAGGAGAATGACAAAACGCTAGATAAAGTGGAATATGTACTGGTTCCTGACGTGGTGAATTTACCCCTGGACGAAGCGCTATCACTCTTAAATGCTCGGGGATTAAAATCGAAAGTTAGTGGCAGTGGGAATATCGTATGGCAGCAGACGCCCCAGCCGAGGACTAAACTGCAGCCAGGTGCGCAGGTAATAATATCACTGTCACCCTTTGACCAGGGAGATAAAGATAGTGAGGTAACTATACCTGATTTACAGGGCAAATCCATGCGAGAGGTAGCCAAAATTCTCTCTGACCTGGGTCTCCACCTTATTCCCGAGGGATATGGTCTGGCCTATGAACAATCACCTGTGGCTGGGAAAGTTATGAGCAGAGGCTCATGTATTAAAGTAAAGTTTCAACCAGTAGGCGAGTAAGGTTAATACAGGAGTAGCCAAAATAATAAAGTTCCTTATAAAATGCTTATGAGTAGTTATGTGCGGTAGACATGAAGGGTAGTATGCTAAAAGGAGGCGAACCTGATGCTATTGGCTGACCTGCTAAAAGGTATTGAATATACCGTTATTACTGGTGAACTCGGGGTAGATATTAAAGGCCTAGCTTATGATTCGCGCCAGGTTAAACCAGGATATCTTTTTGTCTGTATCAGTGGTTTTAAAACTGATGGACATCTCTATATAGATCAGGCAATAAAAAACGGTGCAGGGGCTATCCTCATAGAGAAGCCTATTAACCAAATTGATGCCGCTACCATAATAATGACTGCAAACAACCGGAAAGCTCTGGCTCTTCTGGCCTCCAATTTTTATGGTCGACCTTCGCATAATATGAAAGTAATAGGGGTAACCGGAACCAATGGTAAAACGACTACCACTCATTTAATAAAAGCTATACTGGAAGAGGCGGGTCTAAAAACCGGGTTGATAGGCACATTATATGCCCGGATAGAAGATAAAGCTATGGATTTTGGACATACCACTCCGGAAGCTCCTGAAGTGGAAAAATTTATGGACATTTGTCGCGAAAATAAAGCCCAGTATGTAGTAATGGAAGTTTCATCTCATGCTCTGGATTTATATCGGGTAGATTGCATAGATTATAATATAGCATTATTTACCAACCTCACTCAGGATCATCTGGATTATCATAATAACATGCAGGAATACCAGGCAAGTAAGCTTAAACTTTTTGATATGATAGCACCGGGGAATGAGAATTTTGTTGTCGTTAATGCGGACGATAACTATGCCCCTGACTTTATCCAGACCTCAAAAGCACAGGTATATACTTATGGATTAAGTAATACTAGTGACATAAAAGCTAAAAATGTAAAAATTGATCTTAAGGGCAGTAAATTTACCCTTTGCTTCAAGGGCGCAACTCTTAATATTAAAGTGAAATTAATCGGCAGGTTTAGTATTTACAACGTTCTGGCTGCCATAGCCTTTGGCCTGGGAGAAGGGATTAGTCCTGAAATAATAAAAAAGGCTCTGGAAAAGGTAAAGGGAGTACCGGGAAGGTTTGAACAGGTAGATGAAGGACAGGATTTTACCGTAGTAGTTGATTATGCTCATACCCCGGATGGCCTGGAAAACATCTTAAGAACTGGTCGCCAGTTAACCAGTAATCGCCTTATAACCGTATTTGGCTGCGGAGGGGATCGCGACCGGGGAAAAAGGCCCTTAATGGGTGAAGCAGCAGCCCGTTACAGCGACTTTTGCGTGGTTACCTCTGATAACCCGCGCAGCGAAGACCCCGAAGCCATAATAAATGACATAATACCTGGCCTGGATCGGATAAAGGACTCGCGCTATGCTATTGTCAGCGACCGGCGGGAAGCTATAAACCATGCTGTACACCTGGCTCGCCCGGGAGATTTGCTAATAATTGCCGGCAAGGGGCATGAAACTTACCAACTGGTTAAAGATAAGGTACTTGATTTTGATGATAGAAAAGTTGCCATAGAAATTTTGAGAGGATTGGGCAAATAGTGCAAGTAAGCCTGGATTTCGTTTGTCGTAGTATAAACGGACGGATTATAGAAGGAAATGATAGCCATATTATAACTGGCGTTACTACAGATTCTCGCAAGGTTGAAGCGGGGATGCTTTTTATTGCCCTGCTCGGAGAAAAATGTGACGGCCATGATTTTGTTCGGGCAGCCCTGGCAAAAGGCGCCCGGGCTGCGGTAGTTTCACGGGTTACTGATGCTACTTTTTGGTCTGGTGAAGACAAAACCCTGATACTGGTAGATGATACTCTCCAAGCCTTGCAGGCTCTGGCTGCTTCCTATCGGAGGTGTTTTGATATACCGGTGATAGCAGTAACAGGCAGTGTAGGCAAAACCACCATCAAAGACCTGGTAGCCTTATATCTGTCATCTACCTGGAAAACCCTGAAAACGCAAGGAAATTATAATAATGATATTGGCCTGCCTTTAACCTTGCTGCAACTGGATGAGAGTTACCAGGTGGCGGTAGTAGAGATGGGTATGGGGGCATTAGGTGAGATACAGCGCCTGGCAGCCATTGCCCGGCCCCAATTTGCTCTAATTAGCAATGTTGAGCCCGTACACCTGGAGACTTTGGGCAGCCTGGAAAATATTGCCCGAGCTAAATGTGAAGTGTTATCAGAAATATCGGAAGATGGCTTTGCCTTGATTAATGGAGATAATAAATTGCTGATAGAAACGGCTCGGGAGTATTCCTGCCGAAAATATACCTTTGGCTGTAATGGTGATTGTGATTTTCAAGCAGCTAACTGCACGGTAAGCAATGCCGGGATGAAAATAGACATACGCTGGCATAATCAATTGGAAACCTTGTTTTTTCCCCTGCCAGCCCGAAGGCTGGCTCTTAATATTGTAGCCGCTGCCGCTCTGGCCCATCTGCTGGGCATAGAGATGGACTCAATAAAAGACAGTTTGCTTGATTATAAACCCAGTGGTAATCGCTTAAATATTATCAGCCTGGAAAATGGCGGAGCAGTTATCAATGATACTTATAACGCTAACCAGCTTTCTATGGCGGCAGCCCTGGAAACCAGCCGGGAGTTGGCTGGTTCTGGTAAATATGCTGCTGTTTTAGGGGATATGTTCGAACTGGGCAGCCTGGAAACCGAAGCCCACCTGAACGTAGGACAAATTGCTTATACATCAGGAGTAGACCTGCTGATAACGGTAGGCAAACTGGCTCAAAACATAGCCCAGGGCGCACTGGAAGCGGGGATGAATCCAATGCAGGTGCATCATTTCCCGACCAAAGCGGAGGCCCTGGAATACTTGCAGACCCGGGTTGATAACCAATGGACCCTGCTATTTAAGGCTTCCCGGGGGATGGAACTGGAAACCTTGGTTGACGAGCTGTTTGCCAGGGGATGTTTAGTAAGAAAATAAATTTTTTAGACGCAGATTTACGCAGATTATTATGATTTACACAGATTTCCCTTAATTATTATCAGCGTTAATCATAAAAATCCGCGTCCTTCTGCGTCAGAATAATGTTGGA
>JAQUGU010000085.1 GCA_028683995.1 Syntrophomonadaceae bacterium
GACGAGGTTAAGATTTCCTTCCCCCCGGTTATACGGGCAAGCATTAAATCCCTCTCCGCATCAGCTAAATCAGGCAGATATTTTCTGGCCGCTTGCAGAGCCTTGTTCTCACCCAGGGCTGCCAGCAGATATACCAGGGCCATACGATAAGGTCTTTGGGCAGTAAGATCACCACCCGGTAAGGGCAGGTATTTTAAATGCCCCCGGCGCTCAAATTTCCGGTAATCACCCTTAAGAATTTCGCATCCCCATATCGCCCCGTCAGTTCCCCATCCGGTGCCATCACATATTAACCCCAGGGTTTCACCCTGCAGGTGGTTTTCCGCCATGGCGGCAGCCATATGAGCAAAATGATGCTGGACCGCAATAATTTTAACATTCTCCTGCTGCCTGGCCCAGCGGGTAGTTTGGTAATTAGGGTGGAGATCATGAGCAATCACTTCCGGCTTTACTGAGAGCATGTTTTTGAAACGCTCAATACCATTTAAAAAATTATGATAGTTAAGGTAATGGTTTAAATCTCCCCAGTGCTGACTTAAAAATGCTTCTCCCCCTCTGGTTATGCAAAAGGTGTTTTTCATCTCTCCCCCTACTGCCAAAATCGGTTCTACCGATGCTGGTAGCTGGATACCCAGAGGTACAAAACCGCGGGCCCGGCGGAAATAATGGGGGGTATTAATTTTTGTCACCATCATAACCGAATCATCACAGGGGTTATATATTTCCCGGTTATGTACCAGGAAGTAGTCTGCTATTCCCTTTAATTTATGAAGTGCCGCATCGTTATCAATTATAAGGGGCTCATCACTTATATTGGCACTGGTCATAATTAAAAGATCCAGTTCGTTATCAAAGAGCAGGTAGTGTATAGGAGTATAAGGAAGCATTACTCCCAGTGTTTTCAGGCCGGGATGAATAATATCAGCAACCAATGCCGGGTTGAAGCTGCTTTTCAATATAACAATAGGGGCCTGGGGTGAATTTAACCATTTCTCTTCCAGGGGATTTATATAGGCATAACGACGGGCCGCCTCCAGGTCCCGGGCCATAACCGCAAAGGGCTTGGCATCCCGGCGCTTGCGTTCCCGCAGTGCTTTTACCGCCTTTATATTAGTGGCATCAGCGGCCAGGTGAAAACCACCCAGGCCTTTTACGGCCACAATTTTACCATCTTTGAGCAAATCTACTACCGGAATGTCTACCGGCTGACCATTCTCATCGACCAATGTAGCATGGGGTCCGCATACCGGGCAAGCATTAGGTTGAGCATGAAAACGGCGGTGCAGCGGATTCTCATATTCCTGCCGGCACTCAGGGCACATGGGGAACTGGGCCATGGTAGTTTTGGCCCGGTCATAAGGTATATCTTTGATAATGGTAAAACGGGGACCACAGTTGGTACAGTTTGTAAATGGATAGATATAGCGGCGGTCAGCCGGGTTTCTTACCTCCCGTTTACAATCTTCGCAAATAGCTATATCAGGTGATATCATTACCTCGCGGTTACCCAGGCTTTCACTTTCCCTGATAGTAAAAGTCTTAAAACCCTGCGGCTTTATCTCCTCTATCGAGCAGCTACGAATAACTGCCAATGGCGGAGCTTCTTCCAACAGGCGGCGGGCAAATTTCTGCAGAGCTTCTTCTTCGCCCTCTACCTCAATAAATACCCCGGCGGAGGAATTTAGAACCCAACCGCTTAGATTATATGCGTTCGCCAGGCGATAAACATGGGGTCTGAATCCGACCCCTTGCACAATACCGCTTATTTTGATGTAATACGACTTAAAACCTGCCATAATATTTCCTGCCTATATAAGCAGAGATGGTTCTTTGATACGCTAACAGTGTATCAAAGAACCGTCTCCATAAATTGCTCTATATCCTGCTTAATAAGTTCTGCAACCCGGGCTACCTTCCCGGCTATCACCGGACTTAGTTCCAGGCCGAAACCAAGCTCGGCCGGTTCTATCCCGTAAACCAAAATCTCCGGGTAATGGCCCAGCATATTTACATGATGAGCTGCCTGAACAAAACCTAAATCATGTACCGAAGTAATACTGGCATCTAATTGCAGGCCAAGTTGATCCAGGGGAGCCCGGTAAATAGTTCCCGGTTCTCCCCCGGCCTTCATGGCATCAACAACGATTATTATATCTCCCTGACCAAAGAAGTCTACCAGGTCATAGCTGTTGGTGCCAGCGTCAATTAATTCCACTTCTTCGGGAATATCCATTTGCGACAGGCAATTAATAACATGTGCACCTGCCCCATCATCTTGCATAATGAGATTACCAACACCCACAACTATGATCCTTTTCAAATCGCATCCTCCTGAAGTCTTACAGTTTGTGACATAGGGACGGTCCTTTTGTCATACTCGGCGTTTAGGCCCCGACCCCGGTACCAGTTTCAATCTCCTCTTCATGAGTACCATGATCAAAATCAGCCGGAATTTTACCGGTAAACATGGATTTCAGTACCGGTACACCTTCGGAAATATCCAGGTACACATGGGCTAGAACGGAAAGTACAAAGAGCCAGGTTACTATATAGTGAATCAACCTGACCGCCATATAACCACCCAGGAAACCACCCAAAGCCATAAACATATTAGGTTTGTAGAGTATAAATCCGGTAATAATTTGCAGTAAAAC
Source organism: Syntrophomonadaceae bacterium (assembly GCA_028683995.1). GTDB lineage: Bacteria > Bacillota > Syntrophomonadia > Syntrophomonadales > Syntrophomonadaceae > UBA4844. The sequence goes on from JAQUGU010000085.1 coordinate 2,655, forward strand.
CATCACTAACCAACCGGTATACATCATTTTCTGGCCGGGATTGTATTTACCATAATAGGGGTGGCTGTCAGCCATAAACATGTAGTATTTAATCATACTGGGGAACTTGGGTGTGTCCTCTTTTACACTAAACACAATGTTCTTGGCATCTTTGGCTACTATGGCATAGTATACCCGTATTAACACACCAAAACAGAGTAAATAGGCCATAGCAAAATGGATGGTACGCGGGGTATCCATGTTGCTGAACAACCTGAAAGTATGGGGAGCATGGATATAGTATCCGGTTAATATTAACAGGGTAATGGATATCATATTAACCCAGTGACAGAAACGGATCCAGACCGAATGTCTGTCCTCCATCTGTTTAACCATTACTTCACCCCCCCTAATTAATAGCGAACTGGCTAATAGTTTTCTGATCAGGAGTCATTACGTGTATAGCACATCCAAAACAGGGGTCAAACGACCTGACTATTTTAACCAATTCCACCGGGTTGTTAACATCCTTGACTGTAGCCCCGATTAGAGCTTGCTCCATTGGTCCCTGAACGCCTCTTTCGTCCCGTGGGGAGGCATTAACGGTGGTAGGAACTATAGCGTTATAGACTGCAGTCCGGCCGCTGGAGCTAATCTGCTGCCAGTGTCCCAGAGCGCCGCGTGGGGCTTCGCAAAGGCCCATTCCCACTTTTTCACTACCTGTAGGAATCTTATGGGGAACACATACCGGCTGACCCGGCTGTAATTCCAGAGCCCATTTCTTCAATTCGTGAGCTACCAACTTACATTCAATAGCCCGGGCAAAGTGGCGGCCAACTACTGAGAAAGCCTTATCTCCCAGACCACGAACGTCTTTCTGCTTCATAACCCACATCCGGGCCAGCGGTCCTACTTCCATAGGACTACCGTTATAGCGGGGAGCCTTTAACCAGGAATAGGCATCCTTCTTGGTAGGATTAGGTTCAATTACTGCCTTGTCCGGGGTCTGCCCGTGGGTATCATCATTGTACCAGGAATACTTAACCTGCTCTGCCAGCTGTGCAGGGTCAAACGCTAGGTCCTGTCCTCTTAGATAAATTCCAGAGGGTATAAACTTGTTTTTCTTAACATGATCCGGGCCTTCTTCCAATGGGAACCCACCATAAGCCATCATGTTTTTGCAGCCAATGCCCAGGTTAAAGTCATCCGGGAAATACTGAGCTACGGCCATCACTACCGGTATATATTTATTTTCAATAAATGCTATAAGTTCATCTATACGGCTAATGAATTCAAAGATTTTCTGAGCATCAGGTACTTCAGAAACGCCGCCCGGAACTATGGACTGAACATGGGGCATTTTCCCCCCCCAGATAGCCAGTGCTTCCTGAGCTTTTCTGCGTGCCACCAGAGCATCCAGGTAACAGGCAGCAGCAAATTCATTTATATCATCAGGTAAGTTATAAGGTGCCTCATAACGGGGTTGGAAGGGTGGAATATTAACATTTATACTTTTTACCCGGGTTACATCCACATAGTCCAGAGCTGCCAGATGGAAAAAGTGGAGGACATGGGATTGAATAAAGTTTGAACCTAAAATGAGGTTACGAATAATTCTACCATTGGGTGGCGGTTCAATGCCGCAGATATCGTCTATAGTTAAGGTTCCCGAAGTGCAGTGGGAAGTTGGGCAAACTCCGCAAATTCTCTGCATGATTTGTACAGCATCACGCGGATCCCGGCCCTGCATTATTCTTTCATATCCACGCCATAGAGTTCCACTAGTCCAGGCATCTTGTACTACGCCGCCTTCTATTTCAACCTCTATCTTCAGGTGGCCTTCAATACGAGTTACGGGATCGACAACAACCTTGGCCATTAATTGTCACCCTCTTTCTCTACGTCTTCTTTTTTAGGACCAATGCGACCGGTGGCAATATTTCCAGCCAGGTGACCGCCAATACCTGCTACTGCCAATCCTCCGAGAACGATACCAACCTGGTCAACCGTAACTGAAGTAGCCGGTCCTACAGGCATTTCCGCCATTCTTTCATACATAGGCCAAGCCGGGAATTGGGGCTCGGTACATCCGATACAGACGCCGCCGCTTTTTACACACCAATTTACTCCGCCGTTGAATAAGCGGGTGGAAGCATCACAGTGGGAGATAGGCCCTTTACAGCCCAATTCCAACATGCATCCTGGTTCACCAAAAGTTTTAGCAAAAATTCCATTATCAAAATATTGTCTTCTCTCACAATTATCATGAATGATGTTACTGAAGAACATTTTGGGACGGCCAAAGGTATCCAGTTCAGGAATACCATAAAGGAGTACGTGGGCAATAGTACCCACCATCCAGTCGGGATGGGGCGGACAGCCCGGAACATTAATAACCGGTACGTCCTTAACCACCTGATCAACTGCTTTGCAATTGGTGGGATTAGGTGGTGTAGCTGGTATACCGCCAAAAGCAGAACAGGTTCCAAAGGACAAGATAGCATTGGACTTTTTACCAATAGTTTTGACCAGGTTCTCAAAGGTAATATGATGACCGTTTTGTTCTCCTACCGTACAATACAGGCCATCAGCACCTGTAGGTACAGCACCTTCAACTACCAGGAAGAAGTTACCCTCTTCGGCTACTTTAAACATTTCCTGGATAGCCAGATCACCAGCAGCTGCCATTATATTGGGATGGTAGCGCAAGCTGATGACTTCGGTAAGAACTTTCTTTATATCCGGATGAACAGTATTTAGGAGTGAAATAGAACACCCTGTGCACGATGCACCCTGGAGCCATATTACCGATGGAGCACCAGCGGCTACCGCTTCCGACATATATGGAGCCAAAAATCCAGTCATGGATATGGCTGCAGCCGAGCCTGCACAGAGGCGAACGAAGTCTCTACGACTCAGTTTGGTAGGCATTTTAAGACATTCCCCCCAATCAAATAGTTGTGCAACAACGGGTTCTATACAATCCCAATCTACTATAATTTTCTCTTTATCTAGGCCAAATTAGATTGCTTATCCCTCACCTCCCTTAAAAGGAACTGACTCCAGTTATTAATACCTTCACCGGTTCGGCCCGAAACTTTAAAAACCTGAGCCGAAGGGTTAACCTGCTGCAAATCATTTAGGAATCTATCCATACTAAAATCGGTATAATCTATCAGGTCAATCTTATTAACCAGTACTACCCTGGCTTCCCGGAAAATCAAGGGATATTTTAACACTTTATCATTACCCTCGGTGATGCTGATAACCACCACCCGGAAATCTTCCCCCAAATCAAACTCGGCCGGGCAGACCAGGTTACCTACGTTTTCAATAAATACCAGGTCAAGTTGATCAGTAGCCAGGGTGTCGTAGGCTTTGCCCACCATGCCGGCATCCAAATGGCAGGTACCTTCAGTATTAATCTGCACCACCCGAACCCCTTTTTTCTCAATCCGCTGGGCATCCTGATCAGTATACAGGTCTCCTTCTATTACTCCGATTTTAATTTTATCTCCCAGGGTTTCTATGGTACGCTCCAGGATAGTGGTCTTACCGGAACCGGGGGAACTCATCAAGTTTAAGGCCAGCACTTTATTGCCGCCAAAAAGGCTGCGATTTTTTCGGGCTAATAGCTCATTAGCGCCCAGAATATGACTTTGCATATTAACTTGTACCATCTATATCTTCGTCCCCTTCAAAATAATCAATATACAGCTCGCGACCGCCGATGATGTCCACCCGGTCATGTCCACAATTAGGGCATATAAAACGGTAGGCATCATCTACCTGAAAACGGTGCTGGCAACTGCTGCATTCACAGGTAATATCTCTTTCCTCAATCTCCAGCACTGCATTTTTAAACATCTCATCAACAACTACAGCCTCGAAGGCAAACTGAAGGCTATCCGGCAAGGCCATGGTCATCTTGCCGATAACCAGTTTTACTTTATTGACCTGCTTCAATCCATTCTTTTCGGCACTGTCTCTTACCGTATCAACTACGCTTTGAATAATCGACAATTCATGCATCGTTCGCACCTTCATCCAAAATTTTGACGCGGATTCCGCGGAATAGTTAGGGATATTTAAATGAATCTTTTCTTACTAGCTTTTGCTTTAAAAAATAAAAAAGCTCGACACGAAATGCCGAGCATAGATGCACACATAGATAAGCAGCCGAACCCTTCATGGGCACACTTATCACATTCTGCCTAAACTGAGCATCTCCTTTTCACAATACGGGAAGGCATAGCTCTTTCGGGCTATACCCAGGTCTGAGTTCCATGGCTTAAACCTTAGGATAAACAGACTCGGAGATATTATGTGTTGCCTAACCGCAATTTTTGCTTCATAACGGGTAAGCCTTTCTCTTACCAAAAGTTCTTTTTCCTGGCGTAAGCTGTCATTCCTTGACCAGCTTACAGATTATACACGGTATATATTCTATATAAATTTAAAAAATCCTACAAAATACGCTTAATTTTTTTATTAACTTGTTT
>JAQUGU010000086.1 GCA_028683995.1 Syntrophomonadaceae bacterium
TGCAAAAACCCTTAATTGATTGCATATTAGTGAGTATTGGGTTAAAAGATAGCGGTTTTTAAATTAAGAATCCCCGTTGCTTCCCCTTACTCTCAATCCGCGTAGTTCCCTAAATTTTCCGCGGGTTCCGCGTCTAATCAACTTATTTCCCTCTCAGGCGGGAGAGCCAGGATTTTTTTCCTTCTTGATCGGCTTTCCAAAGAGATAAGAATTCATCTATCTTTTTTTCCCTTTCCAGATTACGCTGGTCTATCTTATGCTCCAATTTCTCCATTCTTTGTTCCAAACGGCGGTTTTGCTGCATTAATTCTGTATTTTGCTCCACAATCTGCCGGGTTAAGGATACCATTTCTACCAGGTCCTGAGCAGCTGCTCCACCCTTGGGAGCCAGGCTGGTTTCTTCACTTTCCTCAGTATTTTCCAGGGCCAGTTTTATAGCCGTAGTATTAAGTCCCTTGTTTTTTAACTGCATAACTAATCTCAGGGTGTCAAGGTCGGAATCAGTATAGAGACGATCACCCCGCTCATTGCGATTTATTTTTAACTTGAGAGAATTCTCCAAATAACGCAAGGTGTGCTGTTCTATTTCTAATATCTCTGCCACTTCACCAATTTTATAAAATCTTTCTTCCAAAGTAGCACCTTTCTTCCCTTCTCTTCATAAATTGTTATCAGGTGGAGCAATAAAGTGTAAATCCTGCAAAATCGCTAATCTTAAGCTGATAACAAATTATGAAGTACCCCTCATAGCAGCTCAAAACTCTCAGCTTGACTATCAAGTTAATAATTAACTTTATTGTAAGCCTTACTTTCCCTTCCCTCTTTCTAAAATGCTCATATACAATTACTTATTAATATATATGAGCATAACCGTCCTTATTAGGACGGTTTTTTTTGCCCATAAAAAAAGCCCCCGCCAAAGCGGGGGCCTGGTATCAGGTTTTTAGTATTCGAATGCTCCAATGGGAACATCGAGAACGGAGGAGTCTCCGTCTTTAACGATTTCAGCTACCGCCCATACATTGGGAACCACATTTCTCAGATAGTAACGGGCAGCAAGTACCTTACCGGTATAGAATTCATAGTCGAAGTGGTCAGGGCCAACTTCTTTAGCCTTCTTGTCCGCCAGCAAGGCCTGGTCAAGTATTAGACGACCACAGTAAAGCTGAGAGGTAGCAGTCAGGATACGGCGGGCAAAGACCGGCATCATGCCATATTGCTTATTGCCGAAATAGCCGCCGATAGCCATCTGAATCTGGGTGTAAGCATCCAGCGCCCGGCCCAAGTTTTCAAATTCTTTTCCGAAGCCTTCGGCACCTTTGTTAGCTTCAAAGAAATCTCTCATTTCCTGGACAAATGCTCCAAAGGATGCACCCTTCTTCAGTAGCCATTTACGTCCAATCAGGTCCATGGACTGGATGAAGTTGGTTCCTTCCCAGATGGAGTAGATTTTTACATCACGCGCAATCTGGGCTACCGGGTATTCTTCACAGTATCCATAGCCGCCATAGCACTGAATAGCTTCGCCGATCAGCCACCAGGCTTCATCGGAAGGATAAGCCTTACAGAGCGGAGTAGAAACCTCTATCAAGTCATTGGCCTTGTCTCTTGCTTCCGGATTAGGATCATGTGCACGCACGTCGAAAGCAAAATAGGTCTTGTAGAGCATGGCTCTCATAGCCTCGACATGAGCTTTGCCGCAGAGTAAAGCCCGTTTAATATCTTCATGGTTTATAATGGTTACCCTGTCACCCTTGGGATTGGTCAGCGGGCGTCCCTGTATACGTTCCTTACAATAGTCGCGGGCATTATAATAAGCGTTGGCAATACAGGATAGAGCAGCGTGTCCGGTCTCCATACGAGCACCGTTCATCATCACAAACATCTGAGCCATACCTTCACCTTTGCCATCGTTTTCCCGTGGGTCTGCACCCAAAAGCCAGCCGCGGCAGGTGTTGTTTTCGCCAAAGGACAGAGCTGCAGTGCAGGAACCATGCTGTCCCAGCTTATGCTCGGCAGCAGTAGTTTCTACATCGTTTAGTTCACCCAGGCTGCCATCTTCGTTAACCCAATATTTCGGTACTACGAAAAGTGAAATGCCCTTGGTACCCGGCTTGGAACCCTCGACACGGGCCAGGTAGAGGTGAATAATATTTTCGGTGAAGTCATTGTCTCCACCAGTTATAAATATTTTGCTTCCCTTAATTTTGAAAATACGGGGATCATCGGTAGGATAAGCCCGGGATAAAATATCGCCTACGTCGGAACCAGCAGTAGGTTCAGTCAAACACATGGTTCCGGACCAGGTTCCATCCATCATCTTGGGCAAAAACATTTCTTTTAAATGGTCGTCGCCGAAATCCTGAATCAGTTCGGCGGAACCGCTGGTCAATATAATATAAGGGCCAAAAGTGGGATTGGCGGCACACAGCATTTCCCATACCGTTGAATGCAGGAGATGGGGCAGTACCATGGCATCTTCGGAATCATCGATATTGCTGGTCCCCCAGCCTTCCTCTTGGAGCTTCTTAAAAAGCGGCCCAAAAGTTGGTGGCAAAGTAACTTTACCATTCTCCAATTTGACCGGATTGGCATCACCGTCTTCATTGGTAGGTTCTACAACCTCTTTAGCCATCTTAAGAATAGGTTGCAGAACTGATTTGACATCATCTTTGGAATAATAGTCGGCAAAATTCGGGTAATTAAAAATCTGTTCCGTGGGTAGCCATTCTTGAATGATAAATTCAAAATCTCTTATATTCTGATATGCAAAATTAGCAGCCATATTTCTATACTCCCTCCAATTTGTAAGGAGACCCCCCCAAATATGCAATAATAAAAGATATATATAAGCTGTATCGCTTTGTTAAGGAAGCTCCCCCTTTTCTAAATATACTAAACTTCCCCCAGGGTATAGTGCCTACAGCACAGAAACTACTAAAATCCCCCCTGATCACCCCCCTCAATTAGGAATAATCCCTACAGGAGAATATCACAGGTCTTTGCTACCCTATAATGGCTCTGACCATTCCACCCTTATGGTATTCCACTGTAGAGTTTCCTTTACGAACATAAATATTGCCAACTGCCTGAACTTAATTAGAATGGCATAAAGAATCCTTAAAATGTCTTTATTACCATACCATTCACATAATACCATTTTATCTTTATATATATATTTATTATAGCCTTAGCCCAGGCGCGAGTAAAGAGAAAAGGAATTTCCGAATCCGTAAAATCTAAAAAATTTATAACTGCTGATAACTTTGTAAGCAGGTTACTATAACGATTTGAGCCGGTCATGCAATCAATTAATTCAAAAAATGAAAAATGTCACAAACTCAACAGGATTTTAGGAAATGATGTTGAATATACATGGGGGAATAATAAATATTTATTTCTATCCTGAAGAAAGGGGGTTAAGTGGGGATTCTTTCTTAATACGAAAAATATTTTTAACATATTAGGGAGGGAATTATGGCAAAGGCAAACGCAAACGCAAACGTTAATGAAACTAAGATTAGTGGGCACATTCAAGAGGTAGTTGCCAATCCGTCACCACTCGGATTATTGGGATTAGCTATGGTAACCCTGGTGGCCTGTACACAAAAACTGGGGATTACTGATGGAACCGCTTACATTATTCCCTGGGCGATATTTTTAGGTGCTACAGCCCAGTTTGTAGCCGGTTTGTTTGATTTTAAACATAACAATACTTTTGGCGCAACCGCGTTTTGTGGTTATGGATTCTTCTGGTTTGGAGTAGCCATGACCTGGATGATAGGCAATGGTATGTTTGGTATGCGCCCGGATGCGGTAATTGATATTAACCAACTCGGTTTTGCCTTCCTGGGCTATTTTATTTTCACCATGTACATGACTATAGGAGCCATGGGAGCCAATAAGATACTTTTTATTATTTTCTTCTTTATCGACTTGCTTTTCCTGGGGTTATTCATGAGCACCCTGGGCTGGGGCGGAGAAGCCTGGCATACGCTGGCCGCCTTTGCTGAACTCGGTGTTTCCATCTTTTCTTTCTATGGCTCGGCCGCCACCTTACTCAATTCTCACTACGGATATACTGTACTTCCTATCGGTGAACCCTTCGGCCCCTGGACCAGAGCTGCACAGTCCAAATAGTTTAAAATAGATTTTTTTAAATAAAAAAGGCAGGTTTTAAAAACCTGCTTTTTTTTACTGCCTGGAAAGGAGTTCTAAATCCTTTCCAGGCCGGTTTATTTGTTCAACTTATACCAGGAAGGCCTCTTCTTCAATATCGAGTACCGAGGTATCACCTTCTTTTACCACTTCCAGGGTTCTAAATATATTAGGTACTATGTTTCTCACAAAATATTTAGCTGCATTTACCTTGCCATTGTAGAAGAGATAATCATAATGGTCACTACCCAGTTCATCAATCTTCTTCTGAGCCAGTAATGCCTGCTCCAGTATAAGCTGTCCGCAAACCAGCTCCCCGGTGGCCTGCAGTATCCTGGTAGCATACAGAGGCATCATGGAAATCTTTTGATTCATAAAATAAGAGGCTATTGTGTTCTGAATCTCTTTATAGGCGTTAACCGCCCGCAGGAGTATGGCCATTTCTTTTTCAAAATCGGCTGCGCTGGCATTAGCCGTAGCAAATTCTTCTATTTCTGCCAGCCAGTCAGCAAAAACTTTCCCCTTACCCATCATCCATTTACGACCGATCAGGTCCATGGATTGTATATAGTTGGTGCCTTCCCATATGGAGTATATTTTTACATCTCTACAAAGCTCTGCGATAGGATATTCTTCAGAATAGCCATTACCCCCAAATACTTGCATTGCTTCAGCAGTCAATTCCCAGGCCCGGTCGGAGCAATAGGCCTTTACTATGGGAGTATTAACTTCCAGTCGCGCCTTCACCCTTCTTACTTCATCCGGGTCCTTGGAATATTGGACAATGTCAAAATAGTAATAGGTTTTAAATATTAAGGCACGCATGGCTTCTACATATGCTTTCAGGTCAAGTAGCATTCTGCGTACATCTTCGTGCTTGATAATGGGCATCCTTTCAGCTTTTAGGTTGGTCATGGGACGCCCCTGAATGCGTTCGGTGGCATAAGCAACTGCATTATTATAAGCCAGGGCAGTCTCTGCCAGGGCAGCATGCCCGGTTTCCATACGGGCTCCATTCATCATCTGGAACATCTGGGCCATACCTTCACCTTGACCCTCAGCATCAGGAGAATTGCCCACGATATATCCCCGGCACTGATTCTCCTCGCCAAAAGCCATAACACAGGTGGCTGAACCCTTGATTCCCATCTTATGTTCTATGCCCACACAGTTCGTATCATTGCTACCCGTTATATTACCATCATCGTCCACCCACATTTTTGGAACCGCAAATAAAGATATACCTCTGGTACCAGGTTTGGCACCTTCCACCCGGGCCAACACCAGGTGAATAATATTTTCCGTAATATCCTGCTCCCCACCGGTAATAAAGCATTTAGTGCCCTTGATGCGATAAATGCCCTCTACTTCGGTAGGATAAGCTTTGGTTAACAAGTCGCCTACATCGCTCCCGGCATTGGGTTCGGTCAGGCACATGGTGCCGCCCCATTCCCCACTGTACATTTTTTCTTTAAATAATTCTTTAACTTTGGTACTTCCAAAACTGGTAACCAGGCCAGCAGCCCCGGCAGTAGCCAGTATATATGGCATAAATCCGGCATTGGCTGCTATCTGATATTCGGTACAAGCCCTGAAAAGAGTTTGCGGCAGGTGGCCTTCGGCTTCCTCATCTTCGTTACTTCCTCCCCACCCATTCTGGTTTAAAAACCAGTAAACTTCTTTAAAAGAAGGGGGAACGGTTACTTTACCTTCTTTAAACTGGGCTTGAATAAGCTCGTTATCATCCCTGCTGGGAGCAGTAACTTCCCGAGCCACTTTTAATGCCTGATCCAGGATATTGTCTATATCATCTACACTATAATAGTCTTTAAAAGCATCGAAACTAAAAACTTTCCCCATGTCCAACCATTCTTTTAATATAAATTTATGATCTCGTGACGAATAAATATAATTTGATGCCAATTACAATACCCCCTGTGCGTCATCCAATTACAATTAACCTTCATGTCTGCATAGCACACGCAACCACGAATGAAAATAGGAGGTTGCGTTAATCCCTCTTCCTTGCGCTACCAACACCCTATTCTCTAAATTAGCTCCCCGGCATTTTGGTGAAAACCCTGCGGGGGTCAACAACGTTACGTAAGGTTTCCAATATCTCATCACTGGGAGCAGCAATGATTGGAACTTCGCCATCAGGAAGAAGTAATTCAAAGCCTGAGCAAGCCTGGGCTATTTCCACGGTCATACCCGGATTCAAACCCTTTATCCGCATCCTTTTACTTACCGGTTCAAAATCAAAAACACCACACTGGGTTACGACCGCTACCGGTCCTCCGATTAGTCCCGCTTTTTCCCGAGAATCGCCACCATCCAGGTAACCAGGAGTAGTGATAAAATCTACCTTTTCAGGAAAACGGTCGGGAGTTTGTAAACCAACCAGTACTGATTTCTCAGTTAATGAGCCGATATCATTACCACCCCCACTACCCGGTAGTATGGATTTGAGATTATCATAGGAACCGATAACAGAGGTATTAACATTACCATACATATCTATTTGGGCCCCACCCTGAAATGCTATGTCAACATAGCCAATGGCACACTGGCCAAAAGAAGGAGCCATTTCCTGAACCATGGGAGATTTGCGGAAAGTAAAGGGACAGCCCACTGACCAGGGCATATCTCCCTCCAGAGGATCCTGCCCACCACTTTCAAAAACCATGGTTATATGAGGGGCATGGGTCTTGGCTGCCAACAGGGCACCCACCATGGGAAGGCCGGTTCCCACGTAAACAATTTGCCCGTTTTCAATTTGCAAAGAAATATTATAGGCTAGCATTTCCAGGGGGTTTGCCGGTGCTATTTTACTCATCAATTATAACCTCCTTCCTAATCCCATTTGGGTATGACTTCCTGGTAGGCAAAACTAACCTTGGAATCA
>JAQUGU010000087.1 GCA_028683995.1 Syntrophomonadaceae bacterium
TACTGGGTGGGGGAACTAAAAAGATTAATGCTGTGGATTTAGCTATGCGGCTATTATCCAAACATAATAATTTAAGACAGTTAAAAGATGCCAGCCTGGAAGAACTGATGATGGAGAAGGGAATAGGCCCTGTTAAAGCAGTAAGTATTAAGGCTGCCCTGGAATTGGGTCGCCGGGCAGCCATAGATGCTCCCACTAAAATGTTCATTAAATCTCCCGAAGACGTAATCAATGCAGCTGCCGGTGCCAATATGGAAGAGATGAGATATTTCGACCGGGAACATTTTCGGGTAATGTATTTAGACCGCAAGGGTGGATTATTAGTTATGGAAGATGTATCCATAGGGGGACTGCATAGTTCCATAGTGCATCCCCGGGAGGTGTTTAAGACTGCGGTTAAGAAAAGTGCTGCCTCCATGATACTGGTTCATAATCACCCCAGTGGAGATCCTACTCCCAGCCGCGAGGATATCGATATAACCAATAGATTGATTGAAGCTGGTAAATTGATGGGCATAGAAGTGCTGGATCATGTGATAATAGGTGATAATGCATATTGTAGTTTAAAAGCCAGGGGATTAATTTAAATTAAGGAGGAAACATAGTGTTTGGCAAAGACATGGGAATAGATTTGGGGACAGCCAATACTCTGGTTCATTTAAAGGCCAAGGGGGTAATCCTTACAGAACCTTCGGTGGTGGCTATTCAAAGTGATAATGGCAGGGTTCTGGCTGTGGGTGATGAGGCCAAGAGAATGATAGGCCGTACCCCCGGTAATATCATTGCCATACGCCCTATGAAAGATGGCGTGATTGCTGATTTTGATGTTACTCAGGCTATGCTAAATTATTTCATAAATAAGGTGCTGGGGCCAAGAACTCCGTTTATGCGTCCCCGGGTAATTATCAGCATACCTACTGGATGTACCACCGTAGAAGAAAGAGCGGTAAAGGAAGCTGCTCTGCAAGCTGGGGCCAAAGAAGCTTACTTGATTGAGGAACCTATGGCTGCTGCCATAGGCGCCGGTTTGCCCGTATATGAACCTACCGGAAATTTAATAGTGGACATTGGGGGAGGAACTACCGAGGTGGCGGTAATATCTCTGGGAGGCATAGTTACGGCCAAATCGGTCAGGGTAGCCGGTGATAATATGGATGCGGACATTATGCAGCATCTTAAGAAGAATTATAATTTACTTATCGGTGAGCGCACCGCTGAGAATATTAAAATTTCTATTGGTTCAGCTCTTTGGGAAGGTGATGAAGAATATTACGAAGTGCGAGGGCGAGATCTGGTAAGCGGCCTGCCTAAAACCATAAAAGTGTCTTCATCGGAGATTCAAAAAGCCTTGAAAGAGACGGTAGATCATATAATTGAGGGTATTAAGGTATGTCTGGAAAAGACGCCGCCGGAGCTGGCTTCGGATATAATCGACCGCGGCATTGTAATGGCCGGTGGCGGAGCTCTCTTAAAGGGTTTGGATAAGCTTATTAGCCAGGAAACCAATATCCCAGTTTATGCCTGTGAAGACCCACTGCTGGCTGTTGCCCGGGGTACAGGCAAAGTACTGGAAAATATTGAGGTTTTGAAGAAAGTATTAATACAACCAAAAAAAAGGATGTAGACTGGGTGAGGAGTTTTGTTTAAGCTTTTCAAAAGTAAGTTCTTCTGGTTGCTGCTACTGGTCATAGTCATTTCCCTGGTGGTAATGAATGCAACTGCTACTCAGCGTAACAACATTACCTTTTTGGAAAAAGTGATTAGGGATACTTATGTTCCGTTGCAGGGTGGGGCAAGCAGTTTAAGAAACAACTGGGACGGGTGGACTGCCGTTTTCAGTGATAAACGCCATATGCATCAGCAAATTAAATTACTGGAGGCCCAAAATAGCCAGCTTGCTCTGGAAAACCAGTCTTTACAGGAATACAAGCTGGAAAGTATCCGTCTGCGCAGGATGTTAAACTTCGATAATGCCAACCGGGAAAACTATGATTTGCTTCCAGCCCACTTGATTGCTCGTAGTCCCAACAATTGGTACGAGTGTATCACTATTGACCGGGGTTCCCGGCAAGGTGTAGAGAAGGGTATGCCGGTAATCAGTCCCAACGGCCTGGTTGGTCGAGTAGGCAGTGTCAGTGAGAACTCGGCTCAGGTTAGTTTAATTACTGACCGGGAGATGGCGGTAGGAGCAATAATTCAGAAAACCCGGGAAACTAACGGAATTGTTGAAGGCCTGGGTGATAGCAACCAGCTAAGAATGATTAACATTCCCTATTACTCGAAAATTAAAAAAGACGACCGCATTATAAGTTCCGGACTTTCGGCCATATATCCCCCGGGAATTAACATAGGTACGGTAACGGAAGTTTCCCCGGAACCCAACGGGTTGTTGCTGGTGGCAATGATTAAGCCGGCAGTAGATTTTAACAAACTGGAGGAAGTCTTTGTCATAACCGGTTACCATCCGGTGGAAGGTTTTGAGGTGGAAGAGGAGTAACCATATTGCGTATCCTGGTTCTAATCTTATTGCCATGGCTGGCAATATTTTTACAATCGACGATTTTTAGTTTTTATAGTATAAAAGGTACGACTCCAGATTTGCTTCTGGTTTTTGTTACCTTTTTTGCGCTTTTTAACACCGCTAAGAAAGGTAGTGGCTATGCATTTTTCTGCGGTCTTCTGGAAGACCTGTATATGGGACGTTTTATAGGTCTAAATGCTTTATCCAAAGGATTAACTGCCTATATTGTAGGCAGGGTACAGGGCAATGTTTTTAAGGAAAATATATTTGTAGGCGTTCTCGGAGTACTGGTGGCTACTGCGCTAAATTCTCTTTTTCTTTTCCTGATCAGCATTATGGTATTTGATGTATTTCATATTGATACAGGTATGTTGCATCATATTTTGTACCAGGCTATTTATAATACTATTGTAGCTATCCCCCTTTATATTTGGTACTATAACTCATCTAATAGTGGTGTATTAAGAACCCCGGGGAGAGTATAATGAAACCCAAAACTATTCAAACCAGGCTAAAAGTATATTCCTTCATAGTTATAGCGTTACTGGCGGTATTAGGTATTAGGCTGGCGGTAGTGCAGCTTTTTCATCAGCAGGCCTACCAGACCCAGGCCAAGGAAAACCGTATCCGCCTGGTTGCAGTAAAGGCTCCGCGGGGGGAAATATATGCTCGCGATGGGGAAATACTGGCTAACAATGAGCTGGTCTATACCTTGAATTTAAGTTACCTGGGTTTAAAGGGTCAGGATAATGTGGTGGATAATCTGGCCCAGTTATTGCAATCCTACTATCCGGAAGTAGACAAAAAATATATCGAAGAAAAAATCAATCTGCAAAAATATCGTTTGTTTGAACCCGTTGTAATTGTACGTGATATTCCCTGGGAGCTAGTCGTGGAGATAGAAGAGAACCGCCAGACGCTTCCTGGAGTTACCATTACGGTGGAGCCATTACGTACTTATCCTGAGGCAACTTTAGCCGGGCACGTACTGGGATATATTCATTCTATCAGTGCTGAAGAATTAGCCAGTAATGAAGAATCCAAGTACAGTATAAATAGTTTGATTGGAAAATCCGGAATTGAAAAGCAGTATGAGAAAGAATTACGGGGTAAAGATGGTGCCCGCCGGGTTGAAGTTGATGCCAACGGGAGGCCAATACGAGAGTTAATGACGTTAGAGCCTTCACCAGGGAACAACCTTTATCTTACCCTGGATATGGAGCTGCAGAAAGTACTGGAAAAGAGTATGGATCAGGTTTTGCAGCAATTACAGGTGAGGTATCCCAAAGCTCAGGTAGGTTCGGCAGTAGTGATTAACGTTAAAACTGGTGAAATACTAGCAATGTGTAGCAGGCCAGCTTTAAACCCGGATGATTGGAAAGGCAAGCTTAGCAATGAAAAGGCCTCCTACTATTATCCCCCCGGCAAGTACGACCCTATGAATCCAGGAGCGGAAACTAATCGCGTTATTCAAGATAGTTATCCACCTGGTTCCACCTTTAAGCCTATTACCGGCATGGCAGCTCTGGATAGAGGCTCAGTAGATCCACTAAGTTTGGTTAATTGTGGCGGTGCCTATTGGATAAAACCTAATATAAAATGTACCGGAGTTCATGGCAATGTAAACTATTATTCAGGCATGGCAAAATCGTGTAATACCTATTTTCAGGAGATAGGACGCCGGGCAGGAAAGGATAACATTATTCATGTAGCTCGGGAATTCGGGTTGGGAAGTAAAAGCGGAATTGACCTGCCTGATGAAAGCCAGGGCCTGCTGCCTACACCTCAGTGGAAGAAAGAGGTGAATGAAATCATTTTAAATCAGCGTTATGCAGCCCTGCTAAAACGCCTGGAGGAAAAATATGATGCTTTAGAGCAAGAGGCCCGGGGTAATCAAGAAGAGCTGGAGAAACTAAAACAGCAAAAACACAAGGAAAGAAACCAGATAGATGCCGAACATGATATTAGATTCCGTTTCGATACCAACTGGCAACAGTATGATACTTTTAATATGTCTATCGGTCAGGGTTACAATGACTATACCGTTATACAGATTGTAAACTATATAGCAGCCATAGCTAATGGTGGTTATTTAATGCGCCCTTACGTAATGAAAAGTGTAGTTTCTAATGAAGATAAAACTCTGAAAACGGTAAAACCAGAGGTAATTAACGAGGTTGATGTTTCACCCGAAAGTATTGCCATGACCAGGAGAGCTATGCTGGCAGTTACCCAGCCCGGAGGTACCGCCCATTTTCTTTTTGCCCACTTCCCGCCCGAGTTGCAGATTGCAGCCAAGACCGGAACCGTTGAAACGGGCAGGCAGGGAGATAATCAGAAAAAGGAATTTCACGGGGTATTCGTTGCTTTTGCACCCTTTGATGACCCTGAAATTGCATTTGCCGGAGTAATCGAATATGGATACAGCGGTGGAGTTTCAGTAGGTTATGTAGCCCGGGATGTACTTGAACACTATTTTGGCATTAAGGACCACCTGGCTGATGAAAAAGCCCCGGTAGAAGAAGAGCCCGATTCAACCGATCAGAGTAATGAAAACCAGGCAGTTGAAACTGACCCAACTATGCGTCCTCGCTAAAGGTGACAGGGGGTGACGGAGGAACCGTCCCCTGTCACCTTTTTTGGTGAAAGAAAAAGGGAAATAGGTTGTATTATTTGTTAACGTGGAAAATGTTACTATATAGCAAGGTGGAGATTAAGCTATGAGCGGGGAGGCTAAAGAGTGAAGAGGCTGCTGTGGATTGGAGCCGCAATAGTTTTAGTGGTGTTGGGGCTGTGGATTTTTAACTATTTTTATTATTTCCCTCCGAAGCTGTCGGAAGCTCAAATAACAGAGCAGGCAGAAAAGCAATTGGATAAAGAGTTACCTTCCTATATGCGTAAGCACAACAACCCCTATATGAAAACCAAACTACATAAATTGAAAATACTCGATGTACGTGAACTAGGTCAGAAAACCTATCTTATTTTTAAAGCAGATGTGGAGATGCCTGGGGCCAAGCCGGGATATGAGGGGCCTTTTCAGGTAGGAACCTATATGCTGGGTATGAGGTTAGTAGAAGGCAAACCCGGGGGTATAGTTTTAAAGGATGGCATGGAATTTACTGCGGAAATGATAAGTGGGGCTAATCCGGTGGAATGTGGGCTGATGCCGGATGGAGTCTTTTATGGCTTTTGCAAAGATCCCCGGGTAGATCGGGTAGTTTTGGAAATGAATGAGGATAGCAAGATTGAGGCCGAGATTCAAAACCGAGTTATACTAGCCCAAATACCTAAGGGCCAGATCGAGCTAACGCTTCATTTTTATGATAAAGCCGGGATGGAGATAGAGCAATCCTGGGGTATGAAGATTGCTTTTGTTTCCCAGAACGAGAAGTATTACCGCCAGTATAACAATTATCCCCTGGAGTGGTGGAACATGAGCGCGGAAGAAATTGATATCCTGAGTCCAGGGATGGTTAATGCGGTCTGGGTATTTCCCGACCAGCAGAAGAAGAGCCTGGAAAATGAGCGGGCGGCAAAACTCACAGAACTGGTGAAGGCAGGTATTCCGGTTATTTTTGTGGGTATGAAAGACTTAAAACAATTAGAGGTTTTAGGAATAGAGCAGAAAAATATCTTAAACGCCGAAGTTCCAGCTAGTGAGATAGAAGCAGTATATCTGGCTACCAATGAGCAAAAAGGCTTGCAAGCCGGGGTAATTACCCTGGATGATGAACAGGATTCACCGGTATTGATGAAGACGCTTAACCTGCGTTACCAGTTGGATATTCCGGCAACGGCCCGAGATAAAACTGGCGATGCGGTCAACGAAAAGGCTGAAACCGCTGTACCCCGACCTGTAGCCCCGGCGGTAAAAGCTACGGTAACAGGTGGGGGGAGGAATTAAGATGAGTATGGATAACCTGAGAAAGAGCCCTGGTGGTTACGTTTTAATTAGTCTGATTATAATTTTATTTTTGGTATTGAGCTTACCTACGGTGGCAGAGGCAGATAGTACCCTTTCTATGACTGCCAAAGCGGGGTTTAATGGTTATGTACGTACCGGCGAGCCCGTATCTTTTGCTGTGAAAATTGACAATTCGGGGCCGGAAATCAGGGGTGACTTACAGGTAAGCAGCAATCAATTCGGTTCCCGGGTGATATATAGCCGGCAGGTAGTTTTACCCCAAGGTGCCTGCAAGAGTTTTAACATCTATGCCTCTGATGACCAGGGCCAGAGTTTTAACCTTCGCCTTATGGTAGGAGATAAAGAGTTGGCTTCCAGCCGGGTTAAAGTTAACCGCCTTCCACCACAGGAAATGATAGTGGGAGTACTATCAAGTAACCTGGAAGCTTTAAATCACCTGGGGGCAATGAAATTACCAGGTAATGCCCAGAGGGTTACTGTAATAAACTTGAAGGGTGAGGATATACCCTCTAACCCCATAATGCTGGAAAGTATGGATGTTTTAGTTCTAGCTGATTTTTCCAGCCACAATCT
>JAQUGU010000088.1 GCA_028683995.1 Syntrophomonadaceae bacterium
ACACCTCCATCCAGGCCGGGTACCTGGTAATTACCCATAACTAATCCAATTAAAAAAATGCATATTACAATGATGTACTGCGGCCGGTTTTCACTTATGTGCTGTTTAATCCGGGCTTTGAAACTCATGGCCTGGCTCCTTACTGCTTGAGGTAGCGGGAAAATCATGCCACAGACTTAATTAGATACAGAAATAGACACTGATTACACTGAGCTTTTATGAAAATCACTGACTTAATAAAATAGAATTACGAACGAATTCGACCTTACCTGTATTCGGTACTCAATGGTGGTAAATTACCATTAACCTGAGTAAAAATGGGTTTGATTACCGGGCTGTATTTATCAAACAGCTCCTAGAGAATAATATTTTACCGACGGGTAGTTTATGCAGAAAAGAAAAAAGAGCCAGGACATTGGCTCACTGTACTTTAGCTTTCGCTTTAATACGGAAATAGATTTTTAAATTCACGCGTACCCATAGGGCACACCGATGCAGCGCTAACGCGCTACCATTAAGGGAGCGGATTAAGCAGAATTTCCGCGGATTTTTTAGACACTGAATACACTGATTTTCAGCGGTGGTTGAGATTGCTTAGCAGACATGAATGGTTAATACGATTTAATTTACAGGGGAGTACATTACCTCACTCCTCACTCTAAATAATCTGCTGTTTACGTAAAACCTCGTAAATTACTGGTACCACCTGTTTCTTACGGGACATAACTCCGTGCAGATAAATCCTACCCGTTCCTGTTCCAAAGGCCTGCTCTACTAAATCGCTTTTATCTCCGGCTACGATGAGTTCGGTGGCTTCGTCTAGAATATCAGTAACCATCAGGCACATAAACGCATACTTATGGTGCTGGCAAACCTCATTCATGGCATTAATTAGTTTATCTTTACGCTGGCTCAGGCGGCCCAGGTCTACAGTTTCCACCTGGGCGATGGCAAACACGGTATCGCCACTTACATATTCCTTCAAATCCTCACTAATCAGCTTCTCCTCACTATGCTGCTCCAGGTGGGAGGTGCTGTAGATTTCTTTACCCCATTCCAGGGAAGACAGCCCCGCTACTTTTTCCAGCTCCGCCGCTACCCGGCGGTCTTTAGCGGTTGTGGTAGGTGACTTAAAAATCATAGTATCGCTAACAATACCGGCCAGCATTAAACCAGCCAAATCAGGACTAAAATAAACCGAGTTATTCAGAAATGTCTCTGCTACCAGGGTACAGGTGGATCCTACCGGTTCATTGTGAAAATAAATGGGCATTGTAGTCTGCAAATCACCTACCCGGTGGTGGTCTATAATCTCCAATATCTCCGCCTCTTCCACCCCATCAACCGCCTGTTTCTGTTCATTGTGATCCACCAAAATAACCTTCTTACGTTTCATGCCTAGCAAATCATAACGAGAAATCATGCCCAGATAGCGGTTCTCCTCGTTAACTACCGGGTAGTTGCGAAAACGTGAAGCCATCATATGTTTCCTCGCTTCGGCTACCGGTTCCCGGCTTTCAAACAGTACCAAATCACGGGTTTTCATAATATCGGCTACTTTATTACTCAGTATTTCCCGCAGTATTTCCGGGCTGTTATCTACATCCCGGCCATGCCCTAAACGCTCCATAAAAATCATGGCCAAATCGCCGATAGTTAAAAGGCCTAAAAATCTATGTTTATCATCCAGTACCGGTAAGGTTTTTAAGCGGTGCTGCTGCATAAAGTTACTCAACTCAACCACTGTCATCTCAGTAGTTACATAAACAATCTTTTCATCGTCCAGCAGGTCTTCCACGGTGGCACCCACATTCCTTATAATTACTGGAACTTCAAACCCCAGCCGCTCCAGAGCAAAACTGCTCTCCTCATTCAGCTCGCCAGCGGCAGCAGCAATATACAGCCCCTCATCACAGCTCTGCTTGTACACTTTATAGGCGATAGCTGCCGCTATTGAATCCACATCTGGATTCTTATGACCGATAACATAAATTGGTTTCAATCTTATCACCTGCTTAGTTAGAAAATAGAATTTCTCGAAATTCATTTTGAATTGTATTACAATTGCAACAGATATTTCGTGTTTATGCAATTGTAATTACTAAAATGTTTCTGAAGCCAGGTAGCAATGGCCGTATGGCAGAAGGATATTATTGAACCGGAAATATTAGGGAACTTTTTGCAAGAAATCTCCGCGCACATTCAACAGGACAATGCAGTATTGTCAAGAGAGCAGCAGATCAAAGGTGAGCTTCCAGAATTAAAATGGCAAAATTAAATCTATGATGAACGGAAGCGACCATCGCGGAAAAAGCGGAAACCATCAATGATCTTTTGGCGACCACCTAAACTTTCATATCCATTTGTTCAGTTCAATAACCAAGTTATGAACGCTGGTAGATGGATTATCTTTTGCAGGATTTGGATTTGGATATTGTGCGAAAAGTTTTTCGGCGTTTTTAATAGCCGTTCCTTGCTTATCCAGTAGCCAATCATATATTCCTGTTAGGTTCTTTTGATACTTGCAATTATATAAGGCTTTTAAATATCTGGTTAAAATTTTAGAATATTGTTTCCGTGAGACGGCGGAATTGAGATAATCAAAATGAAGACAATACCATAGTTCAAACGCTTCGTTTGAATAAGCAATCCGAATATCATTCTTATCTGCTAAAATAAAAGCATTGTTAAAATTTCCTATATCATGCTCATCTCGATCAAATACACACCAAGTTTGATCAAAAGGAAAAAGATCGTTTTTTCGAAACTCAATGGCCTTTTCTACGAGGCTCACGGTATTGTATCCGAAGCCTCGTACAACTATGTTCGCCGGGCGAAAACCTTCAAAGTATTGAGGTTCAGTCTTCTTTCCCTCGCATACTATAAGTATTCGAGGCTTCTCAACTCGCGAAACATTACTTTTTCTTTTCCGTATATCTCCAAGATTGCGACGTTCTTTGTTTTTTTTAAATAAGTCATCACTCCCCAGTTTTATCACCGACTTCCTCTAAGGAGTTTAAATTGAACTGGCCAATATAAGGAATTGCTCCGTATTTACCCATTAAATAATTCTTCTCATACGCTTCGTCTTTGCGTACTTTTTTGTTTGGAGAATAATCCACAAGCGAATATAAATGAGATGCTCCATAACGGTCTTTTTCACAAAACCAAATCTGGTCCCTGCGAAGCCTTCGATAGCTTAATAAATTGGTATCATGGGTATTAAAAATAAGCTGTGCATGCTTTGGATTGGCTTCATCTGAGTTAAAGCAATCTATTAGAGCCTGCGTTAAAATAGGGTGAAGATTTGAGTCTAATTCATCAATTACTACAGTCTTGCCGGAACGGATACCATCTAACACCGGCCCCAAAATCGAAAATATCTTCCTGGTTCCTTCTGATTCTTGAGTAGCAAGACTGAATTTTTGGAACGAATCAAACTTATTGTGTTCATCAAACTTGGGATGAATCATTTGGATATCCACTTGCTGCACCTCACCTAAAGCGTCCTTTCCGTCCCGAATAAGCATTCTAAGGGAATCGGGAAGCTCTGAAAAGTCGATTTGCTTTTTCTCTATCCCCATATCTACTATTCCTAAATCTGCTGCTTGAATGAAACTCAGAAATTCTCTTTTAAAATTCTTAATTTCAAGCATTTCAATTGATTCTCTATAATGTGACCTTAAACCCGAAGATACACTTAGCCCATTGCTAAACCATTCAACTACTTTGGTTGAAATTTCACCTTTCCATTGAGCAACAACTGATAAAAATAAAGCATTCTCCCGGGTTTTATCTGTCCATTCAATGCCTTCAGGAAAATGTCTATTTAATTCAAATTCATCCCCGGTTCTATTAAAAAGATTAATTTCTTTCGTCTTAGGGATATAATAGAGCCATTCTCTGTGAACTCGTTTTGAATCTACTTCAAATCCATACCTATAAACAATGTTATCTTTCACAAAAAGCATTTCAAAACAGGATGGTTGGCTTTCTGTCAATGTACTCAATTTAAATGGCTCAACATCAATATTTTCTCCGATTTGCGTATCTTTGGACGATGTTCTGATAAACCATTTCATAAACATCAAGGCTTTAAATAAATTGCTTTTACCGCTTGCATTTGCTCCGTAGACAGCACTACTTGTTAATAGGTTGATTTTGTTGCCAGCATCAAAAACATGTGTTTCTCTAAGTTCAGATATACTAGAAGCAACCATGGTAAGTGTAACTGTTTCTTTGAATGACAAGAAATTTGTCACACTAAATTCTAATAACATTGAAATCAACTCTTTTCTGTTCAAAGTTTAATTTCATTATAACCAATACGCAATGCTTTTACACTAGGTGTGTGAAAACTTCTCAAATTTTTATGTTATTCTGCTTTTTGCGGTGTATTTTTCGATACATGGTTTCATTTCGCCATAGATTATCATAATTTCAGCTGATTTTGTTGACGACTAGCAAGCAACCAGAACAAGTAGGAACGGTTCTTGCCTTGCTTCAGTAGCAATTGGTGATTGTGGTAAAAATGTTATTTGAATGCACGAGTACCTCCCAAAGTACAATGAGTTACCTGCCATAAAAGCTTATTTCATCGTGAACATTGAACGTTTTTCGCTAATTGGAATACACTGATCCTTTCGCCTCACTACTTGCTTTCCTGCATCAGCAGATTGGCAATAAACTGGGCGGCCAGGATATCTTCCAGGGAATTGCGGCTGGCGGCTATCAGGGCTATACCCGGGTCTGACTTTTGCATCATGCTTAAAGCCCGGCGGGCCGCAGTGAGGGCCGGTTCCATTCCCTTCTGTTTATAGGTTCGGGCCACAGTACCGGTTATCACCCGAGGATTTATCTGGAAAGCCGCATCATAAGCTACCCCGCCGGTGTCAGTAACTGCTATTACCACCCGGTTCTTCATATCCAATAGTTTGGGGGTCTCTGCCCCAATATTGGGTACCACCGCTTCTATCAAACCTTTTTCCCGTTCTATTCCCCGAATGACCTTCTGACAGCGGGCTAAACGTTCATTATCCGAACCAACCCGAGGTTCAGCCACCAGGATAATCCCGCCTCCGCATTCGCGGGCTAAACGGCCGGCTTCCCTGCCCACCTGTTCCGGTGCTACCTCCACCGGAGCCGTAGTATGATCCGGGCTAGAGCCCAGCACTGCATAAGCCCCGGCGTCAAGTGCACTTTCCAATGTAGTTGACATATCGATTACATCCACAATCATGACCAGCATTCCCTCCCGGGCAGCATCCCGGGCACCGCTGGCATCACTACTAACAATTATTTTCTTGGAGCGATCCATCTTCATACCACCTTGAACCGTTGTTAGTCAAAACTACTGATGAAATAAGATTAACTGATTCCCATCTTTTTTTGACGTAGCAACCTTAATTGTGACACCCACAACCTTAATTGCAACCAACGGGAGCATCAGTAGTGCCCGAAGGGTGTAGGGTGATATACGCAGATTAACGCAGCTATTTGTCCTTAAGCTTTTGTCAGCACCATTCTGCGTCCATCAGCGTTCTCTGCGTCCAATTTTATTAAAATCCGCGTAAATCCTTAATTATCCGCGTCATCCGCGTGAATTTACCCGCCTATTTCCTTCTTAACCCGGCCATATTTGCCTCCCCCACCCGGGTTGATGGCTAACCGCCCTACCCGCATGCGAGCAATCTGAGAGGCAATATTGTCTCCTGCTACCCTCTCAATATCGTCTATACTGGCCTTTTCCAGGATATTAATCTCAGTAAAAAAGAAAGATAAAAGTTTCTCTTTTAGTTTAGGCCCTACTCCAGGTAAATCCTTTAGAGGTACCCGGTATTTATAAGGGGGACGCCCCAGGGGATGATGTGTTTCCTGCTGATCCCCGATTTCTATAATACGGTCATAAACCCCCATTACCATCTTTTCATTACCACAGTGGCTGCAGCTGAAAATGGGGGGCTCATCGCCAGTTATAGTGGAGCATTTGGTACAATAGCTGCGATGGTATTTACCCATCAAGGGGTCCATTCCGTAATTGGCCAGAACCCTTCGTCCCTCGCAATTTTCCAGGCAGTATTTTAGTTCTTGAAAGTTCTTATCCACCATGCGTAAAAGATTGTATTCGCGACCTATGTTATCTGCCGAATGGGCGTCCGAATTGGACAGGAAAGTATAATTACGCGTTTCTCCTATCATGTCAGCCATATCACTATCAGCACTTAATCCCAGTTCCAGCGCTCTAATATGCCCGGCATCTCTTCCCAGTTTATCGGCCAGGCGTCTGGTCCATATGCCATATACCCCTTTATGCGGGGTAAAAGCATGGGCTGGGCAAAATATGCCGTCCAAAACAAAACTCAGGTTTATAAGTTCAGCTGTGGAAACATTTGCTCTTTGAGTGGAAAGAGCCATGTTTCTTATCCGGCTACGCATGTACTTCTGGTAAGCTTTTATGCTTTCTAAATGGGGCAGGTAAATAATCAGGTGTACCCCTTCCCGGCTTTCCACCTCGCAGGCAGGAATTAACAGCACCCCATTGCGGGCTGTCATGCCACCCCGGGGGTGCTCCCGCAACTCGCCGGTCTTAAGCATAGCCTCTATTTCAGTGCTAACCAGTATACTGCCGGCATCCACTATGCCTACCATATCCAATCCTTTACGCGGTGCTGCCTCATAAAGGACCGAATGTAAATCCATTTTGCGGGAAGCAGTAATCTTTACCGCCCGTCCGCCCGCACTGCCAACATGAATATGCAGGTCAGCGTAAACATTTCTCAAGTTTATCCCCTCACCAAATGATTAAAAGCATATTGTATTCCTATAATACTCTTACCGTCAACGATTTGACCTGTAAAAATCATCCGGTAAGCCTCTTTTAGCGGTATACTGACGTTTTCCAGGAATTCGTCAGCATCAGGGTTCTTTTCCCCGGCAGTTAAATCCCAGGCCAGAAACAGGTGCAGCTTTTCATTGCA
>JAQUGU010000089.1 GCA_028683995.1 Syntrophomonadaceae bacterium
GGTTAGCGACTCACCGGCGCTGGTCTTGGTTAATGGCGATTAATGGAAGAGGAGGTGAGAGCATGGCACTGTCGCCGGAAAGAAAGGAAGAATTAATTAAATCCTTCCAAATACATGAGAATGATACTGGTTCCCCTGAAGTTCAGATAGCTATTCTGACCGAAAGGATCAATTATCTTAATGAGCATCTCAAGGCCAATAAAAAGGATCATCATTCCCGCCGGGGGCTTTTAAAAATGGTTGGTCAACGTCGCTCTCTTTTAGATTATCTAAAAGAAAAAGACTTTGATCGTTACCGTACTATTCTTACCCGACTTGGTTTGAGGAGATAAAGGAGCGGAACAGCCGCTCTTTATCTTTATCATAAAATAGCCTTTCATGAGTGTAGGTACAGGCAAGCACTTATGAAATATTTTTGACGTGGAATACAGGGAATCTATTGGGGAAGACGCGGAACAATTATTTAAAAAAATCCGCGGAAATCCCGCCTAATCCGCGTTATCCGCGTCTATTTAAAGTTTGTTTTCTTATCATTAATGAAAGGAGGAGATGGATATAGTCCACAAATATCAAATGGAAATAGCCGGTCGCCCGCTGATTATTGAAATTGGGCAAGTGGCCAAGCAGGCTAACGGGGCAGCTCTAGTTAGATATGGTGATACCGTTGTTCTGGTTACGGCAACCGCCTCCAAGAACCCACGGGAGGGTATCGACTTTTTCCCCTTAACTGTTGACTACGAGGAAAAACAATACGCAGTAGGAAAAATACCGGGTGGCTTTATCAAAAGGGAAGGTCGAGCCACTGAACTAGCCACTCTTTCTGCCCGGCAGATAGACAGGCCTATCCGTCCACTATTTCCCAAGGGATTCAAAAATGATATCCACGTGGTTGCTACAGTACTGTCGGTAGAAAAAGATTGCCCGGCTGATGTTACCGCGACTATTGGTGCTTCACTGGCTCTGGGGGTTTCGGACATACCTTTTGCCGGGCCTATAGGAGCAGTCATTGTGGGTATGGTGGATGGTGAGCTTATTATTAACCCTACCCTGGAGCAGTCTCACCTTTCTGATATGCACGTGGCAGTTGCAGGGACCAAAGAAGCCATAATGATGGTGGAAGGTCATGCCAAACAGGTACCGGAGGAAACTATGCTGGAGGCTATTTTCTTCGCCCATGAAGAAATCAAGAGGATAATAGCTTTCCAGGAACCAATTCTTGCGGAACTGGGGCAGACCAAAATCGAGGTTCCCGAAGTAGAAATCGATACAGAAATGGCTGATGCAGTACGTGGATATGCTCTCTCTCGCCTGGAAGAAGCGGTCAAGAATCCGGATAAAAAATCCCGGGAAGCCCATATGGATATGGCCAATGATGAAATCATCGCCCACTTCCTGGAGATTTACCCGGAAGAGGGAAAAAACATTAAAGTACTGGTTGACAAGCTACTCAAAGAAGTTGTCAGAAAGATGATTTTGGAGCAGGGAGACCGGGTTGACGGGCGTAAGCTGGATGAGATTAGGCAAGTTAGCTGTGAAGTAGGCATATTACCGCGGCCCCATGGTTCAGGCTTATTTACCCGGGGACAAACTCAGGTACTGTCAGTTACTACCCTGGGGGCTGCCAGAGAAGAGCAGATTCTGGATGGTCTGGGTAATGCAGACCGCAAAAGGTACATCCACCACTATAACTTTCCCCCATATAGTACTGGCGAGGTTAAACCTATGCGTGGACCTGGCAGAAGAGAAATCGGCCACGGGGCTCTGGCTGAAAGAGCTTTGCTGGCAGTACTCCCAGCCGAAGAAGATTTTCCCTATACTATCAGGATAGTCTCTGAGGTACTGGAATCCAATGGCTCCAGTTCCATGGGCAGCGTTTGCGGCAGCACTTTGTCCCTGATGCATGCTGGTGTTCCCATCGAAGCTCCGGTAGCAGGAATAGCCATGGGTTTGGTAAAAGGTGAGGATGGTTTTGCCATACTTAGTGATATCCAGGGAATCGAAGATGCTCTGGGCGATATGGATTTCAAGCTGGCAGGTACAGAAAAAGGGGTAACTGCAGTTCAGATGGATATCAAGATAACTGGTGTAAACAAGGAAATTGTTAAGGCTGCCCTGAAACAGGCTCACGAAGGTCGCATGTTTATTATGGGTAAAATGCTGGAAGCAATTGATAAGCCCAATCTTGAGATGTCACCTTATGCTCCGCGTCTTATAAAAATGCAAATTCATCCCGATAAAATCCGCGAAGTCATTGGACCCGGTGGCAAGATTATTCATAAGATTGTCGATGAAACCGGTTGCAAGATAGATATAGAAGATGATGGCAGTCTGTTCATTATGGCGGTTGATGAGCAAGCCGCCGAGAAGGCAAAGTTCCTGGTTGAATCTATTGTAGCGGATGTAGAAGTAGGCAAGACCTACATGGGAACGGTCAAACGTATAATGGATTTTGGTGCTTTTGTGGAAATTATTCCGGGCGTATTGGGTAGCCAGGGCAAGGAAGGCCTGGTTCACATATCCCAGCTAGCGGAGGAAAGAGTAAACAAGGTGCGGGATGTTGTGGACATCGGTGATCAAATTTCAGTGAAGGTAACCGAAATAGACAGACAGGGCCGAGTAAATCTATCCCACAAAGCGGCGTTAAGGGACGCCGGTAAATCAAATTCCTAGGTTGTAACCAGGCAAATGAAATACAAGCTCCCAAGTAAACCGAGTTGTCTCGGTTTATTTGCATTTTCTGGTTAATATAAATTAGATAGGGAAATTCATCGCATAGGTTAACTTATTCCAGAATATTAATTAAAGAGTTAGCTATAAAAAAAGGAGGGGAATGGGTGAAGATTTACTATTTTCCTAAAAACTCACTGCTGGGAACGGCCATTATTTTTGTTGTGCTGTGCGGGTTTCTGGGAATTTCTCTATTATACTTTAACAATGTCGGTATAGCATCACACTCCAGAAATCCAGTATATCAGGGTAATAGTGGTGAAAAGGCCATAGCCTTAACTGTAAATGTGGACTGGGGAGAAGAATATATCCCCGCTATGTTAAAAGAGTTCAAAAAACATGACGCCCGGGTAACCTTTTTTGTAACTGGAAGGTGGGCGGAAAAGAACCCCGAATTATTGAAACAAATGAGTCAGGCCGGGCACAGTATACAAAACCATGGCTATAAACACCTTCATTTTAACCAACTTTCTGAGGCCCAGGCACAAGAACAGATAAAGAAAGCGGAGAAGGTAATCCAGGAAATTAGCGGAAAAAAGAGCCGGTTTTTTGCCTCGCCCTACGGGGAACAGAGTAAAAAGCTGATGCAGGCGGTATCAGGGCTTGATTATGATTTAATTATGTGGAGTATCGATACTATCGATTGGCAGCGCCCGGCCCCGGAAACTATTGTTAAGAGAGTAACAAACCGGGTTCATAATGATGCCATTATACTGATGCATCCTACTGAACCTACTCTTAAAGCACTTCCGGGAATGTTAAGCCAGCTAAAAGAGGACGGTTACAAGATGGTAAGCATCGAGGAAATAGTAATTGATAAGGACAGTAAGCTACCAAATGAAAAGAATCAGACCAGAAATTAAAATTCTTCTAAGTTTGGCCGGTACTATTTTCGGACTATTCCTTTTTACGGTACCGACATCTGCTCTACCTTATCTTAGCTCTCCATATTATTGCCTGGTTGAAGGAGACAGCGGGCAGGTTATAATATCCCGCCAAGCTGACGTTATACGACCTGTAGCCAGTACCACAAAAATGATGACGGCTATCATGGCGCTAGAGTATGCCAGCCCGGATGAAATAGCTGTGGTTAGCCAAAATGCCGGGCGAACTCCACAGTATTCCATAGGGTTGCGAGCAGGGCAGGAAATACCAGTCTCCGAGCTTTTAAAAGTAGCCCTGCTGCGTTCTGCCAATGATGCTGCGGTGGTTCTGGCTGAGCATATTGGCGGTGATGAACAGTTCTTCGGCCATTTGATGAGCAAAAAGGCCTTTGCCATTGGTGCGGTTTCTACCCACTTCCGCAATGCTTCGGGGCTACCAGCGGCAGACCACTATAGTACTGCTTACGATTTGGCTCATATAGGGAGTTATCTTTTACACAATGACTATCTCAGGTCTATTGTTGCTACCCGCCAGACTACTTTTAAGCATCCAGGTTACCAGCAGCCTATGATCATTAATAATACTAATGTTCTGCTTAGTACTTATCCCGGAGCCAACGGTATAAAGACTGGTACCACTAATGCTGCCGGTAAGTGCCTGGTAGCTTCTGCTACCCGTAATAAAAGACAGTTGATAGCTGTTAGCTTGAAGTCCGGTGACCGGCAGAGAGATTGTGCCTCATTACTGGAATACGGATTTAATAACAGTATGCTTACTAAAGTAGTAGATAAAAGCCGGCCCTTTAAACAGTTACAGGTTACCCATGGCAAATATCCCAGTATAGAGGTATATCCAGCCCAGGACATTTATGTTTGGAAAACGGCATCCACTCCGGATATTCAAAAAAGGGTAAAGGTAAACTATGAAGTAAAGGCACCCGTGTATCCAGGGCAGAAACTGGGCAGTCTGACCATATATGCAGACCAAAAACCGGTAATGAGCACGGATTTATTATCCCGCCAGCAGGTGGAACGGGAGCGAACTCCGCTGCGCAGGTTTTTGCAGAATCTTAAGCCGGCAAAAAGGATTAGCTGCATCAGTTAAGAATACTTAATATAATGTAGTATAAAATGGAGGTAGAAATGTGATTAATTGCTGGGAGTTGGACAGTAAGGCCAGCCTGGTGGTAGAGGAGATTCCTTATGTAAGGTCAGTTGCTATTGGGGTTTATATCAAGGTAGGTTCGCGCCATGAAGACTGGTCCCTGTCAGGGGCCAGCCATTTTATTGAACACATGCTTTTTAAAGGTACTGATAGGCGCAGTGCCCGGGAAATAGCGGAGAGTTTTGAAGGTATTGGTGGGCAATTAAATGCTTTTACTGCCAAAGAACATACCTGTGTTTATGCCCGCACCCTTGATGAGCATCTGGATACCGCCCTGGACATCATCTTTGACATGCTTTTCCATTCCTCTTTTGCTCCTAAAGATTTTGAGACCGAAAAAGGGGTAATTGTAGAGGAAATCAATATGTATGAAGATACCCCGGATGATTTGGTACACGATGTGTTTAGCCAGCAGCTATGGCAGGGACATAGTATGGGCAGACCCATTCTGGGGACATTAGATTCAGTACAGGGTTTTAAACGGGAAGAAATATATGATTTTTACCGGCGAGCTTATGTTCCTGCGAACATGATTATAGCAATAGCCGGTAATGTGGATGCTGCCAGGGTGAAAGAGAAGCTGGAAAGCTATCTAAAGCAGGACATGCCTGATAGTACTCAGTTTATCAATATTGAGGTAGCGGATTATGAGCCTTTCATCAAGATGGTAGCCAAAGATACGGAACAGGTTCAAATTTGCCTGGGTTTACCGGGAATATCTTACCAGGATAAGCGCAGATATACTCAGAACATCATGAACAGTATTCTGGGTGGGGGGATAAGTTCCCGACTGTTTCAGACTATCCGGGAAGAATTAGGTCTAGCCTATTCGGTATATTCATATCCTTCCAATTATTCCGATACTGGTTCTTATATAATTCATATAGGTACCGGTCCAGGCAAGGTAGCGCAGTTTTTTGAAGTATTTCATGCCGAGATTGATAAATTCCGGCAGCAGGGAGTTATACTACCCGAGGTTGAAAGAACCAGGCAATTAGTTAAATCCAGTATGCTTATGGGTATGGAAAGCGTTATGAACCGTATGAACCGGCTGGGCAAGTCGATTTTAATGTAT
This sequence comes from Syntrophomonadaceae bacterium, assembly GCA_028683995.1. GTDB lineage: Bacteria > Bacillota > Syntrophomonadia > Syntrophomonadales > Syntrophomonadaceae > UBA4844. Next base: position 5,852 of record JAQUGU010000089.1, read on the forward strand.
GGGCAGGTAATCCCGGTGGATGAAGTACTGGAGCAAATCTATGCGGTTACTCCGGAGAAGGTCAACCATTTTGCTGATGAAGTTCTGGATTTACCCCGTTTTTCTCTGGCTGCTGTTGGTAGTGCCGAGGTTCTGCCGATGGTCGAGAACGAATATAAAAAATGGTGGAAGTAAGTGACAGGGGGACGGGGTTGTTGACACACTTCGAAGAAGTGTGTCAACAACCCCGTCCCCCCTGTCACCCCTAAAAAATGGGAGGTTTTAAACTATGCAGGTATATATTAAAAGATTACATTCGTTGGACTTGCCCTTGCCTCGCTATATGACAGCAGGGGCGGCAGGGGTTGACTTGTACGCTGCCGTGGAGCAGGATCTGGTTATTGCACCTGGCGGGCGGGTGCTGGTACCTACCGGTATTGCTATTGCCCTGCCGGAAAACTATGAAGCCCAGATACGACCACGTAGTGGACTGGCTTTAAAGTATGGCCTGACCCTGTTAAATACTCCTGGCACCATTGATTGGGATTACCGGGGAGAAATAAAGGTTATTGTTATAAATCTAGGGGACAAAGAGTATATTTTACAAAGGGGTGAGCGCATCGCCCAGATGATTTTCAACCGGGTGGAAAAGGCCGAATTAATAGAAGTGGAAGAACTGGATGATACCAACCGGGGTTCAGGAGGTTTTGGCCACACTGGTACATAGAACAGGGGGGTATAAATGAGACTAAACGAGCTGGTGGGCAAAGAAATTGTAAACATATATGATGGGATGCGCATGGGCACAGTTGGGGAATCGGATATGCTGGTGGATCAGGAAAGCGGAGATATAATATCGATAATATTACCCAATCGGGGTAACGCTTTTAACTTCTGGGCCGACCGGCAGAAACTGGTTATACCCTGGGAGGCAGTAAAAAAAATCGGCCGGGAAGTTATTGTAGTAGACCTCGATGCCACCCATATGCGCTTAAAAAACAGTTCCATATAATTGATTAGACACTAAAGTGACAAGGGGACGGGGTTGTTGACAAC
>JAQUGU010000090.1 GCA_028683995.1 Syntrophomonadaceae bacterium
GCTACTGAGGGAGCATGGCAAACCCTTGCGCAATGATCCACATTGTTGGTGCCAAAATGTGCCCGGGTGAATCTCTGTACAAGGTAACTTTCTTCATTAGTGCAGCGGGCCGAGCTTAAGGCCGCAAAGGAATCGGGGCCATTCTTGGCTTTATTCTCATTTAATTTCTGGGCAATCAGATCATAGGCTTCATCCCAGGTGGCTTCTTCGAATTTGCCGTTACGCTTAATCAGCGGAGTTTTGAGGCGTTTTTCACTGTAAATATAATCCCAGCCAAAACGCCCTTTCACGCATAAGCTGCGGCCATTTACCGGAGCCTCCGGATTGGAAAGCACCCCGATTACTTTTCCTTTGTTTACGGCCAGGTCAAAGTTGCATCCGGTACCACAGAAGGGACAGGTGGTCTGCACCCGCTCGATTTCCCAGCGGCGGCCCTCCCCAGCCATGCTTTTCTCAGTTAAAGCACCAGTTGGACATACTGCCACACATTGACCACAAAAAACACATTCAGAATCAATATAGTCAACATCGGCAGCAGTAGTTGCCTTGCGGTGGAAGCCACGGTTCAGGTAAGACAGATTGTCCTTCCCGGTCATTTCTTCACAGGCTCTTACACAGGCACCACAGAGAATACATTTGTTCAAGTCCCTGATAATAAAGGGATTGCTCTCATCTACAGCGTAGGCATGCTTTTCTCCTACAAAAGGACTTTCTTTCACATCATATTTATAGCAATAATCCTGCAGCTTGCATGCTCCTGCCTTGTTACAGGTCATGCAGTCCAGAGGATGATTGGCAATCAGCAGTTCCAGGATGGTCTTGCGCGCCTCGGCAACCGCAGGCGATTCAGTATTCACTATCATTCCGGGCGTTACCGGAGTCACACACGATGCGGGTAAAAGGCGGTTTCCTTCGATTTCTACCACGCACAAGCGGCATGCACCCAAAGGACTCAGGTCAGGATCATAACACAGACGAGGAATATCAATGCCCGCCTTTTCGGCAGCCTGGAGTACAGTACTCCCTGCTGGGGCTTCAACCTCCTTTCCGTTGATGATAAGTTTGATAACTTCCACTACCATCACTCCTTCCAATACTTATATGCACAAAAAAACCTCCTATCTGAATAGGAGGATGGTCTTCATTGCTTGCTGATAAATCTTAACAACAAATTGCATTCAAATGCACGCTCCTCCCCTGCCCAGAAACACCTTACAGTGTATCAATTGCCAAAACCTACCCGAATTCCTTTGTTCAACAACTCGGACAACGCAATTGTTTCTATAGGTCAGTAACTCCTTTCCAAGTAAGGGAGGCAAACCCGTTTCCAGATTTACCGTACCGGTTTAATGCCGGGTCGGCTAGATTCCCATGGCCGAAGCTTTAGGAGAAATAGCTTTGGAGCTAGCTTTTGAAAAAATATTCAGTTCCTGTGTTAAAGCTACACAAGTCTAAGGGCAACACAATATCTTGTTCTACAGTGGCTCTAAATAAAGGTGAGATTGCGTGAAAGGCCGTGTGAATGACCCGCCTTCAATGCAAACCGCTGTGGCATTGGAGATTGGACGAAATCAGTCGCTATACGGAGTCGGTGAAAAAGGCCTCAACAGGTTTAAATCTTCACTTTCGCCACTGTATACGAGAACACAACGAACCGTCGGTTCATTGAAATTACCTCACATGAAACGGCTCATAACTTGCTTAAACCCTTTACTTGATAGCACTTTCTCACCTCCCTCAAAGCCGACTTGATTGCAGTAAAATTTGACCAGGCTTCAGTCGTAAAAAAACAATAACACCTGAGCAAATAGTGCTGCAGGCTTCTGCCGAAGCAGGAACCTATAAATCATTAAATATCTACTTCGATGAAATGTTTTTTATTCCTCTATTTTATTTGATGTATTACCACATTTTATATTATGCAAGTTTGTATCGCCGCTATATCAACAAGATTTTTAAGCCTGGACGGGATATGTTGGATGACACAACCAGCTTCTGGCTTACTACACCATAAATAACCCGGAAGGGAAATTGGACATTGGAGAAAGCTCTAGATTGTATATTAAAGGAATAGTAAAAGAGTATATGATGAACTTATCTCAGGGATTAATCGATAACAGCGAAAGATAAAAAAGCGGATGGCACTGGCATTCATACACGAACCCTGCACTTCCCTGGGACGGGCCAAAAATACCAACTGGATATTTAGAGAATGACCTATGCAAAGACCTATAATAAAAACATAGTCATACCGATTGATTAATTCTTAATACGGGTATAGAAAAGATAGAATTAAGGGGAGGATTAGACTGTGTACCAATTTACCTTTTATCAGTGAAATCCAGAACACGGATTAGACCGCAGCGAAAAATATATTAACAGATATACAGGAGGTAAATAACATGAACCGTACATTTGCCATGGTAAAACCTGATGGCGTAGAAAAAGGCCTGGTAGGTGAGATTATCAGCCGATTTGAAAAAAAAGGCCTTAAGATGGTAGCATTAAAAATAATGAAAATTACCCCGGAACTAGCTGAAAAACACTACAGCGAACATAAAGGAAAACCTTTCTTTGCTGACCTGGTTAACTTCATTACTTCAGGCCCAGTAGCGGCCATGGTTTTGGAAGGGGAAAATGTAATTCCGACCGTGCGCACAATGATGGGAGCAACCAATCCCCAGGATGCAGCACCGGGAACCATCCGTGGTGATTTCGCCCTGACCATTGACGAAAACATAATTCATGGGTCAGATTCACCGGAAAGCGCTAGGCGCGAGATTGGCATTTTCTTTAAGGAAGAGGAGATGGTCATATAACCAAAACAGACCGAAAAATAAGTGTATTCAACTAAACGGGATATTCCATGTAATATCCCGTTTAGGGCATAATTTGGTTCGGTCTCTGAAAGCTATCAAAAGAGCGGGGAGCCTGGTAATGGCGCTCGAAAGTTTCCGGAGGTATATGGAAAAATGTTTCACGTGAAACATTTTTCCCTCACAGGCGGGACACGGGGACACGGGGATAGGTCCACTGTCCCAATCAACTTACATATTAGAAAGTCAAAGGCAAAGTAGACTATGTGAAATTCACTTGCCTGAAAGCTAACTTCTGGCTTACTACACCGGCTAAAAACCGTGAACAAAAATAGACATTGGAGAAAGAGGCTCCTTACGGTATATTAAAAGAATGTAATCGAAATCCCCAAACAGCTTTTTATAGACCTAAAAGGAGTAGTAAATATTATGGAACAAATATTTAACCGCATATTAGAAGAAACCCATATATCGCTCAGGCAAATAAGAGCGGTAGTGCAGTTGCTGGATGACAAGAATACGGTACCCTTTATCGCCCGTTACCGCAAAGAGGCGACCGGAGGCCTGGACGAAAACGAAATCCGTTTAATCGAGGAAAGACTAAATTTTCACCGCAATCTGGAACAAAGGAAAGAAGAAGTAATCCGTTTGATTGAAGAGCAGGGTAAACTCACAGCGGAATTAGAAACCCGGATACGGCAGGCCGGCAAACTGGTGGAAATAGACGATATTTATCTGCCCTTTCGCCCTAAACGAAAAACCCGAGCGTCTACCGCTCGTGCCCGAGGACTGCAGCCTCTGGCCGACTTCCTGCTTGCTTGTCCGCGGCAGGGAAAACCGGAAGAGGAAGCCAGCCGTTACCTTTCGGATGAAGTAACCAGTATCGAAGTTGCCCTGCAAGGCGCCATGGATATTGTAGCTGAACAGGTATCTGAAGATGCATCTGCCCGGGGGTGGATTCGGGAGTACAGTCGTAAAAATGGAATTCTAGTGGTAGCGGCCAAAGATAAGAACGTGGAATCACCGTATCGTATGTATTATGAATACCAGGAGGCGGTGAGCAAAATACCTCCCCACCGAATACTGGCCATAAACCGCGGTGAACGGGAAGAGATTCTAAAAGTATCGGTTTCTCTGGAGACTGACAAAATAATAGATTACTTGAGCCGGCGTTACGTAAAGCCAGGAGTTACTGCAGAATACCTTACTAAGGCAATTCAGGATAGCTATAGTCGGCTGATCAAGCCCTCTATCGAAAGGGATCTGCGTAATGAATTGAGCGAAAAGGCTGAAGAACAGGCCATAACGGTGTTTGCTAAAAACCTGCACAGCCTTTTGATGCAGCCACCGGTCAAGGGGCAAATTATTCTGGGTTTGGACCCAGCTTACCGTACCGGTTGCAAATGGACTATAGTTGATGACACCGGTAAAATGCTGGAGGTGGGAGTAGTTTACCCTACACCTCCCCAAAAGAAGGTTACTGAGGCTGAGGAGATTCTGAACCGGCAAATTAAAAAGTATGGTGTAACTGCCATTGCTATCGGTAATGGTACGGCCTCGCGGGAAACGGAGCAGTTTGTGGCAGAGATGATTAAGAATAAGCAGTTGCAGATTCCCTACACTATAGTCAGCGAAGCTGGAGCCAGTGTTTATTCGGCTTCTCCGCTGGCGGCCCAGGAATTTCCGCAGCTGGATGTAGCTCAGCGCAGCGCGGTCTCCATTGCCCGCCGTTTGCAGGACCCCCTGGCGGAACTGGTTAAGATTGAGCCCCGGGCAATTGGGGTAGGGCAATATCAGCACGACCTGCCGCCAAAAGAACTTGATCAAAATCTGACCACTGTTGTCGAGTCGGCGGTTAATCAGGTAGGAGTGGAACTTAACACTGCTTCTGCTTCCCTTTTGACCTATGTGTCCGGCCTTACTTCCACAGTGGCTAATAAAGTCGTGGAGTATCGTGATCAGAACGGCAAATTCAAAAACCGTAAGGAACTGCTCAAGGTCTCGAAGTTAGGTCCCAAAACCTTTCAGCAAGCAGCCGGATTCCTACGCATATACCAGGCGGACAACCCCCTGGATAGTACTGCCATTCACCCCGAATCCTACCAGCTGGCCTCAGGAATCCTTGGGATAGCCGGGGCGAGCCTGGAAGAAATCGGAACGCCTGCCCTGGCAACTAAACTGGGTGCACTGAAGCCCGCAACCCTGGCTCACAATCTGGAAGCAGGGGAGCCAACTGTAAAAGACGTAATTTCATGTCTCTTAAAACCGCACCGCGACCCGCGCGAAGACCTGCCTCCGGTAGTATTTCGTACCGATGTGCTGAGCATCGAGGATATTACCCCGGGTATGTCCCTCACCGGAACAGTTAGAAACGTGGTGGATTTTGGTGCTTTCGTCGATATAGGGATAAAAAACGACGGCCTTGTACATATATCCCAGATGGCAGACCGCTACATCCGCCATCCCATGGAAGTCGTAGCCGTAGGGGATGTGGTAACCGTACAGGTACTGTCAGTCGACCGGGAACGGGGTAAAGTATCCTTATCCATGAAGACCGGCTAAATCGGACCCAGGTGGCAAAATGTATTTATCTCTCCCTATCCTTCGGTCCGGGCTGATTGGCGCTTTTTGCTTCTTTCAATTTCCCAGTGCCAGTACTTGTTGGCTAAATCTATATAAGTCGCTTTATCGGGGAGTATATCCTGGCAAGTTAGGCAAAGCAGAGGAGAATAGGAGGCAGACATGGATATTGAAATAAGAGAAATTGTTAGTGAGGCTGAATTAAGTAATAGTGTGAATGTAATCCGGGAATCATTTATCACCGTCGCCAATCAATTTAAGCTTACCAGGGAAAATGCCCCTAGCAATGCTGCTTTCATTGAACTAGAAGACCTATTAAAGATGAAAGAAAAAGATATCCATTTATTTGGGGTATTTAAAGATGAAATACAGATAGGTTTCTTTACCGTCGAAAGAAATGATAACGACCTATGTTATTTGAACAAACTGGCGGTGTTGCCCGGGTATAGGCATAATGGCTACGGTAAAAAAATGCTGGACTTCGTTTTTTTATATATAAAACGAGCAGGGGGAGGAAAAATCTCCATCGGAATCATAAATGAAAACCTGGTTTTAAAGAACTGGTATATACAAAGCGGTTTTACCGAAACCGTAATTAAAAATTACCCTCATCTTCCATTCGAAGTGTGCCTGATGGAGAAAAATGTTTAGGTTGATAAATCAGGTTCATTTTCACTAAAATCAGCCAGGTAAATCATGGTTGCCAAGTAATTAGATTAAGCCTAAGCTATAAATATGGGAAAATAATGCATAGATCTAAAATATGGCGGTTTACCCATGGAAAATGGAAGATTTTATGATATTATTATACGAGGAATGTACCATGAAAAGGGTGAATAAATGGATCTATACAGAGTTCTTGATTTGTATAAGGTTACCATAGATGAGAGCAGACCGTTCGAGGGAGAGATGTTGACCCAGCTTAGAAATTACTATCGTATTGGCCTCACCTGGTCTTCCAATGCGCTTGAAGGGAATACCCTTACGGAAAGTGAAACCAAAGTCTTGCTGGAGGATGGCTTGACTGTGGGAGGCAAACCCTTGCGTTATACCTTTGAAGCAATCGGTCACGCTCAAGCCTATGATTTCATGTTCACGTTGCTAAATAATAGAACTATCACGGAAAAAGATGTTCTTATGATGCATCAACTATTTTATGCGAGTATAGAAAAGGAATATGCAGGAAAATACCGTGATATGGATGTGTTTATTAGCGGTTCCAAATATCCTGTGGCCGAAACAAAACACATACAGGCAGAAATGGATGGACTATTTCAATGGATTAGAAATGAACGAAACCAGATTCACCCGATAACGTTTGCGGCACAACTCCATAAAAGGTTTGTCTTTATCCATCCGTTTAAAGACGGAAATGGGAGAATTGCAAGACTCATTATGAACACGGCCCTGATACAGGACGGATACCTGTTGGCTATAAT
>JAQUGU010000091.1 GCA_028683995.1 Syntrophomonadaceae bacterium
TCCCCAAAAGACCTTTGATTTTTTAAACTCTTATTTTGAACTTATGGCCCCTATCATTCGCCAATATAATGGCTTTATCAATAAATTTATCGGGGATGGCATCATGGCTATTTTCCCGGATAAACCCGAAGATGCTGTAGATGCGGCTATCATGATGCTGGAAGTATTAAGGGAGCACAGCCATGAGCTTTTAAACCAGAGTATTGAAATCGGTATTGGCATTCACACCGGTCGGGTTATCCTGGGTACAGTAGGGGAAAGGAACCGCATGGAAGCAACGATTATAGGGGATACCGTCAATGTAGCCTCCCGGATGGAGGAAATGACGAAGCACCTGGGAACTCCTCTATTAATTAGTGTTAACTCCTATGAACTGATCGAGGAAAGGGAAAAGTACCTGGTACGCTATTTAGGACCGCTGGAGGTTCGGGGCAAAATGATGCACCTGCCCATACTGGAAGTCTATAATGCTGACCCGCCAGAAATCAGGGAGCGTAAGCAAGCGCTAAAAAGCAAGTTCCAAGAGGCATTACTTTGCTTCCAGGAGGGCGAGCGAGCCCAGGCTCGGAAAATGTTTGAGGAATGCCAGGCTGCTGACCCGGATGACGGAGCCATCGCCTTTTATTTGAACAAATTGAACGAAAGCAATTCATAGAATTAAAATACATGTACTGCGGTAGTCTTGAAAACTGCCCATACGTTCTGCCCCAACTCCAGATTCAACTCCTCCAGAGCTTGCCTGGTAACCAGTGCGGTAATAGTAATACCGGCATCAAGTACCACCTTATATAAGGAACCCCGGGGTATTATGTGGATAATACGGGCATTGACTGTATTTTGAGCACTACTGGGAAACTTTTCTCGAGTAATTATTATATCTTCGGGACGAATAGCTACCCGAACCTTACCTCTAAGGGGAGATACGACCCTGAGAGATACCGAAGCAATACTAACATAATGATCTCCTCTATCCTCCATGATTTCACCGCTATATATATTCTCCATACCCACAAATTCAGCTACAAACTGTGATTGAGGTTTTTGAAAGACCTCCTCGGGACTGCCTACCTGAATTATTTCTCCATTCTGCATAATCCCCATACGATCAGCTAGAAGTAGCGCTTCGTTAAAATCATGGGTTATATGAATAGTGGTAGTCTTAATCTGCTCATGAATATTTTTTAATTCTTGTTGAAGTAATTCTTTACTACGTGGGTCAAGAGCGCTTAACGGTTCATCCAGCAGCAGAACTTCGGGTTCAGTAACCAGTGCCCGGGCAAGAGCTACCCTTTGTTGTTCGCCGCCACTTAAGGTTGAAGGGTAACGCTTTAATAAACCTGCTATGTTTAAAAGACTTGCCATCTGTTCAAGCTTTTGTTTCATTATGTTCCTGGGAGTATTTTTTAGCTTTAAAGCAAAAATAATATTTTCCCGTACATTAAGATGAGGGAATAACATATAATCCTGATAAACAAATCCTATATTCCTGGACTCTGGAAATATTTTGCTTACATTACGTTGGTTTATCCAAACTTCTCCCTTATCGGGCTGGTACATTCCGGCGATTATCTCCAGTATAACCGTTTTCCCTGTACCGGTTGGACCCAGGATCACAAAGTATTCATTCTCATTTACGCTTAAATTAATATTCTTCAATCTAAAGTCGCCTAAACGCTTTGACACATTATATAGATTAATCATACTAAACTCCTAGCCTTAACTGATTCGGGAAGCTGGAATCTGTCTAACTCCCACCATTTCAAAGATAAAAAGTGATATAAGGGAAATTACAATCAAGCAGGTAGCTGAGGCCATAGCCATTTCCAGGTTGCCTACCGACATATTTAAGAAGAGGGCCACCGGCAAGGTCTCGGTTACCATTCTGGTTGCCCCGGCCACCATTAATGCACAGCCAAATTCTCCAATGGCTCGAGCCCAGCTTATTACTAAACCGGCAATAATACCGTTTTTAGCTAGAGGCAGGGTAATCTTGTAAAACGCCTGCCATTGGGAGCAGCCCAGGGTGCGGGCCACAAATTCCAAACGGGGATTGATGTCCGCGATAGTAGACTTCAAAACCCTGATCATATAGGGGGTAATAATAAAGAATTGGGCCAATATGATTCCATTAACGGAAAAAACAAACCTTAAGCCATGTTCGGCCAATACTGCTCCAAACTCTGTAGTTCCAAACAGAAGCAGTAAAGCTATCCCAGAAACCAGAGGCGGAAGGGATATTGGTATATCCAATATAACACTTATTAATTTACGTCCAGGAATTCTAAAACGTTCCAGGCCGTAGGCAACCGGTAAAGCGAAAAGGATACAAATCAGAGTGGAAGTGATGGAAGTAAATAAACTCAGGCGAATGGCAAATTGTATTTCCGGGCTGGCTATGCTTTGGACCAGTACGGCCATCCCTTTCCACACAATATTGGCCAAAGCAGAAAAGAAAAATGTGAACAAAATTAAAATGATCAGTATTATGAGACCCTGAAAAAGCCCATTATTAAGAACCCGGCTATTTTTTGCTGGAGGTAGTTTATTTATAGCTTCAAAAGTGTGATTATGTTTCATTAATACCCTCCTCGTTACCTGTAACTGGGTAGTAGTTTGTCTTATTCAAGGGCAGGGGACACACCAGTAACGGGTGTGCCCCCCTTCATTACGTCTGCTTGTGCCCTGAATGCATCAGTGCCGCAACCTGTATTGTCGGCACTGGATAGAGTATATTATTCAATAGGTTTGAAACCATGATTGGCAAATATTTCTCTTCCCTCCTGGGAGTTTATAAAATCAACAAAGACCTGTGCCAGTTCCTGCTTTTCAGTAAAACTCAGCACACATACCGGAACTGTATCAATAATATTCTGTTCTTTGGGAATGGTGATTATTTCTATATCCTTGTTGGCAGCTCCGTTATCTTCCCAAACCAGACCGGCATCGCCCTGTTTCATAGCTATGTGAGTTACAATTTCATTTACGGTAGCATCTCGGGCTACTACATTTTTAGCAATACCTTCGGTCAAGCCATTTTGGGTAAATATTTTTTCACCTTTTTTACCAATGGCATTAGATTTTGCATCCCCCAGGACCAACTTTACTCCGGGTTTGGCCAGGTCAGCCAGTTCGCTAATCCCAGCGGGATTACCTTTGGGTACGGCAATGGCCGGAATATGATATACTACTTCATAGTATTTGTCGGCAAAACCTTTTTCCTTGGCTATTTTCATGTCGTTAAGTGAACCGCCCACAAAAACGTCACCTGTTTTGTTAATCTCCATCTGGCCTAGTAACTGGGCACAGCCGGCATAGTTATAGTTAATTTTGGCCCCGTACTTTTGCTCAAAGGCCTGTCCCATTTCATCCATGGCTTTGCTTAAACCTGCCCCGCTGTATACCAATAAAGTCTGACCTTCATATTGTAAGGTTTGCTTTTGCTCAGTATCTTTTTTTGGAACATTATTATCAGTATCACCTGATTTACTACAGCCGGTCAAACTGAAAACAGACATTAAAAATACCGCAATTAACAATACGGTATACAATCTAATCTTTTTCATGAGCATCTTCCTTTCCATAAATAATATTACTCAATAACACCTTACAGTTTGTACAGTTTTATGTAATCCAATTTCTAGGAAGCCTTGGCTTTCTATTCATACCCATCACCTCTTTTACTAATATTCCATGAACCGTGTTAATCCTATCTAATAACTTACTAATAATAGCCAGACTACTAATTTGGTGAAAGTATTTTGCCTATATAACTAAACGAAGACTATTTATAACTATACTATCACAATAATTTACATTATTAATAATAAAGTTATGTTTGCTAATGTTACTTTTGTTATGGTTTATAATGTTTGGCTATACGCATCTTGGTGTATTGTAAAAATAGGAAAACAAAACCCGAACCATAAATCCTGCCTGCACTTCATAGACTTAAAAAAAGAATAAAGAGGTTGGTGGGGCAGGATATGGGTATAAGTCAGGTTTTAGGAATTAGTATTGCTGCTGGAGCATGTACTGCTTTGGGGGCAATATTGCTTTTTGTAAAAAGACGTTGGGACAACAGCAGTCTGGCTGTTTTTTGGGTTTGGGGATTCTGGCTGGGGTATTAAAGCTGGGTCTTTTTGGAATGGAAAAGTTCGAGTTTCATTACCTCGATCTGCTGGGTATTGCTTTACTGGCAGTTGGGGCCAGGATACTGCTGATAGATTAAAATGGCAAAAAACAACATACCACAGTGCCGGGCACCGTGGTATGTTTAAGCGTGAATTAAATTATTTGACTTGTAGAGCTTTAATTATTACTGTAGCGGCTTCTGCACGAGTAGCTTCACCCTGAGGTTTAAAGCTGTTATCGGGGTAACCTGAAATTATTTTGTGATGGGTTGCTATGGCTACAGCCTCAGCAGCCCAGGAAGATATTTTATCCTTATCCACAAACTAGAGAATTAGTAGCAAATAAGTTCCTGATTGTGGTTTATAGGTGACAGAGGAACCGCGTGTGCCCTTCAGGGTATCCCCTGTCACCTTTTTCACATACTACATAAGGGTTAGCTAGCGATATCATGGATGTACTATAGATTCTACTGTCTCTATTAATCTTAAAAAGGCATTCTGCAAATTAGCCTGGCCAAGTTCCCAAACCGTATGTCCCTCCAGGGACAAATCATGGAGCCTTTCTCAATGGGGGATGGGGTCGGCTATTTTTTCATAGCCAAAATAATCAGCCAGGGTAAATAATATCTGGCTGTTATGATCCCATTCCTTGGTGTTAATTTTATTGGGCAAAACTAAGTCGATACCATTATCGTTTCCCAGGCCCTGTAAGCATTCCTCCAGGGCCTGCAATTCTTCCAGCTCATTATCGTGACTGAGATCGGTACAGACAATTACGCTAGCAGCAGTTATATCCGGCAATTTATAATATTCGCTGCCAGCCGGATGGAGCAGCAGAAAATCATATTCCAGTTCCTGCAGCCAGTTTAAGCGCATCGGAGTATTCTGTCCGTCAGGTTCCACAACCAGAGGTAGCAGATCTATACCAAACTGCGAACTTAATATGCGGGTTTCTATTTTACCATTATCGGGTATATTACCATTTAATATTGTATTGCCATCCCAGTTAAGCCCCAGCCAATTGCGCAGTCTTTCACTTTTCCCTAATTCCCCGATTAATACCCGGTATCCCCGGCGAACTAATCCGCTGGCCAGGTTAACTAAAACCGTGGTCTGACCACTGCCCGGGTGTTTAGCAATTACAGCAACAACCTTCACCTAGAATCACCCTCCCAACAAGCAGGGAAGAAACAGTGAGATTCTTGTTCCTTCCTGGTTAGTCTTTAACTTCAAGTTGTCATAAATCATACTCTATTCCATTATATTACTGAACGCCACTATATACTATAATAGGCAGGGTGACGGTTACCTATAATCGACAATATTTGTAGACACTAATAGCTCCGAATCTCTTACCTACAGTCGTTTTTTGTCCGTACAAATCTTTTCCTGTTTGCTAGCAAGTGGATACCTTGACGCTTCTTAGCTTCAATAATATAATTAAATTACAACATATGCTAGGATTTTCTTCATATGGCAAAAATACTCAGTATTTGTTGGAGAGGGGGGGACTGCTTGCGGGTTGAACAGAAAATTTGGCAGGAAAGCGGCGGCTGGCATGATCAGAGTCCCAGGACTGAAGGGTTTTTACCACAAGTAGTGCTGGTTTTTGGTACGCGTAAATGCCTTAAGCAAAATGAAAGGTTTGCTGAGATCAAGGGCTTTTATCCCGGGGCTCATATCTTTGGATGTTCCACTGCCGGCGAAATCTGCGGCACCAGGGTATGTGATACTATTGTTGTTACTGCTCTAGAATTCGAGCATACCCGTATCGAAGGTATGCAAATTAAATTGAACCAGGTGGAAAACGCACTTCAGGCTGGTGAATATATTGCTGCCTCCCTGCCGGTTAAGGATTTATCACATGTTTTGATACTATCTGACGGTTTAAAAGTAAACGGCAGCGACCTGGTAAGGGGCTTGACTTCAGGGTTGCCGTCGGGAATTTCTATAACCGGGGGCCTGGCCGGCGATGGCGGGTATTTTGAGGAGACCCTGGTATTTTGGGACGCTCTACCAGAACCGGATACGATTGCCATACTGGGGTTTTACGGTAACCGCCTAAAGATTGGGTATGGCTCCATGGGTGGTTGGGATCCTTTCGGACCCGAGCGCCTTATAACCAGATCAGTCGGTAATATTCTCTATGAGATGGATGGGCGTTCAGCCCTGGAATTATATAAGAAATACCTGGGTGAGTTTGCTGATGGTTTACCGACAACAGGAGTATTCTTCCCCCTTTCCATTCGCAACCATGAGGGTGCACGTAGTGTGGTACGCGCTATTCTAGCAGTTAATGAGGAAGACCAAAGTCTAACCTTTGCTGGTAATGTACCTACCGGAGCCTACGCCCGGCTTATGAAGGCTAATAGTGGTCGCCTGATTGAGGGTGCCATTTATGCTGCCCAAACCAGTCTTACAGCAGGGAAAGGCAGCTTCCCGGCATTTGCTCTTATCATTAGTTGTTTTGCTCGACGGGTAGTACTTGGACAGATGACTGAGGAAGAAATCGAAGAAGTTGCTGAAATAATGGGTTCTGAAACTGTGCTTGCCGGGTTTTATTCTTATGGAGAGATATCGCCATTTAGTATCGGGGAAGTAGCTGAGCTACATAATCAAACTATGACTATCACTACTTTCTGGGAGGATTAGTTGTTTTGGAAAACATGCATAATTTACTTAGACGCCAACTACGCAG
>JAQUGU010000092.1 GCA_028683995.1 Syntrophomonadaceae bacterium
CTGCTCCCCGGTGTAGTTGGCCACGGTGTTCTTAACTGGGCTTTAAAATATGTAAAAGCTCCCATAGTCGCCGTATCCATCCTGGGCGAATCAGTGGGAGCCAGTATATTAGCCTATATAATATTTGGGGAACTCCTGCTCTGGTACCAAATCATCGGCGGCATTCTAATACTCGTAGGTATCTACATTGCCGCCTCCAACGAGGTGACAGGGGACGGTTCCTCCGTCACCTAAAAATTAGGTGACGGAGGAACCGTCCCCTGTCACCTTACTTATTTATACAGCTGGGTCCAGGCGGTCTTGGGATAGTAATGTTCAATAATTTGCCGGGCGTTTTTACCTTCTTTGGCCATAGCGTAGGCTCCCCATTGTTCCATACCTACCCCGTGACCCCAGCCTGAGCCCTTAAAAACAATGTAATTGCCTTGAGGCTTAACACTGCTCCAGACGGTTGAGTAAAGGCGGTCAGGACCAATTTGCTGGCGCAGATCCACAGCCTTAACGGAAGCACTGCCTGCACTTAATACCGTAGCTCTCCCTGATGGCCCTCGCTTACTAATCCGAATATCATCGAGGTTACCAGCTTTACTGCCCATCAAATTTTTAATTTCCCAGCGGGGTATTTTAATCGTCCAGGATCTGTATTTGGCTGGTGCATATTTAATACCATTGGTGCTAACCGGCACCAGATACCCAGCTTTACTTGCCAGTTTGGGGAAACCCTCTGCCATGCTGGCAGTTTTATCTTTGGATAAGGAGTGGAACATGGTGTAGACAAACTTTCCCTGGTAAGTCAGGACTTGTCCTCTAGTGTCATCAACTGCCTTGGATATATTGTCGGTAATTTTTTTTTCGTCATATTGCTGGAATTCCAGGTGGTTATCACTGGCGTCAGTACCATATTTGCCCCGGGTACCGTTTTCATATTCCAGCAGGGCCAGGGTCATGGTGCGGGCGACTATAGCCTGGGCTTTCAAGGCTTCCAGAGGAAATTTGGGATTCATTTCCGCTGCCAGGACTCCCTTCAGGTACTCTTCCATTTTTAACTGTTGTTTGGCTCCGGTTGCAGTGCGATAGAGGCTTATGCCAGGTTCTTTGCTGTATTTTTTTACTTCTGACGCCATTTTTACAGGTTTGGCCGGAGGTTTCTTGGCGGCTTGTTGCTGGCATCCGGATAAAGAAAATATAAATGCGCTAATTAGCAACAAAACTAAAAGTACAGTAAATTTTCTTTTCTTAATCAAATCTATTGCTCCTTCCTTTTTCGCTTAGTATTTCCTGCCCCCTTTTTCTTATGTTGATTATAGTTAGGTATAAATTGGGCAACCAAGTTATTAACGGATTAAGGAACAAAATATGACAAGGAAAACTATTAAAATGATTTATTTGCGTTCGAATAATATGTAAGTGGTATATTTAGTTATATAATAAGAGTAATATTAATAAGGAAATAGGGTGCTGGTAGCAGCGGGAATCGGTATTGCGAAATATAGCGGTAACCCATAGTAGCAGGGTTAATTTTGAATTGTGAATTAAGAATTTTGAATTGATGTAGAAATGCCTACGCATTTCTCTCTAATCCGGAGGTATAGCAATTTGCATATCGTACTGGTTAATCCGGAAATACCTCAAAACACGGGGAACATTGCCCGAACCTGCGCGCTTACCCGGTCGGTATTACACCTGATAAAACCACTGGGTTTCTCCATAGAGGATCGCTACCTTAAAAGGGCAGGCCTGGACTACTGGGATAAGGTAGAGGTTAAAGTGTGGGATAGTTTTGGGGAGGTAGCACAGAACTATAGGAATAGCAATATCTACCTGGCTACGACCAAAGCTCAAACCAGCTATTGGGAAGTAGATTACCAACTTGACGATATGCTGGTATTCGGCTGTGAAACCCGGGGACTACCCCAGGAAATACTGGAACGCTATCCCCAGCAGCAAATTAGGATTCCAATAGTGGATATAGGCAGGTCTTTAAATCTTAGTAATTCAGTTGCCATTATAGTTTACGAAGTTTTGCGCCAGCATAAATTCCCGAATTTAAAGTAGCTTTTAATTTTCCAGAATATGCAGGAACCATCTAAACTAAATGAAAGATTACTGCATAGGAAGGATGCAGGTGCCATTTATGAAAATAAAAACCAAATTATATCTTATTATGGCCATATTGGCGGTGGTACTGGTAGGGGAAATTCTACTAACCATGAATTTTTTAACTATACCTATGCAAAGGGAAGACATTGTTAAAAAGGCCTGGCGTCATGCTTACTCCCTGCAAGAGGTTGCTCCCATGCTGAACCAGGCCCAAATGCAACAATTGGTTAGTGACATGGTAGCCCGTGACCCTCAACTGAGCTATCTGCTGGTATTAGACCGGGATGGCAAGGCCGTAGTACATAGTGAACCTGGCCGGGTAGGTATGGTTTTCGAGGATGCCGGTACTTTATCCTGTGCTAGATATGGAAAGAGCCTGCAGCAGATTTACACCCGTGACCGTGACCAGCTCGATTCCAGCTACCAGGGCAAAAAAACTATCGATATACTAATTCCCAATTATGATAAAGAGGGTAAACACATCGGGGCTATTAATATTGGTATCTCCATGGATTATTTGGGACAGCTGGCCAGTCGCAATTACCTGGTCTTTTTCATATGCGGAGCAGTCCTGCTCTTAATATTTTACCTGGCTACCCAGAAATTATATCGCGATATAATTTCTCCACTAAATGAAACCGTTGATGCCATAAGAAGGATGAAAAGTGGTAATTACGATGAGATCAATATCGAGGAGAGGCAGGATGAACTAGGTGTACTGGCATGTGAATTTAACAGCATGGCATCCAGAATTGCAGAATTAATGGCTGATTTAAAAGAAGCTCATGAAGAACTGGAAAACCGGGTTAAACAGAGAACGACTGAGCTTGCAGCAGAGAAAGAGCGACTGGACGTAACTCTAAGCAGTATTGGTGAAGGGGTAGTAAGTATTGGCCTGGATGGGATTATTGTATTAAGTAATGAAGCACTTGCTAAAATCGTGGGTGTTAACAGTAGCTATTTGCTGGGAAGAAAAATGCTGGATGTTTTGCAGATTCCTATTGGGGAGGCAGATTTTAATAAACAGATGATTAAACGGGACACCGTAATCGAGCTTAGTAACCACAGGATTATAACCCAGGACGGCGGTGAACGACTGGTTGACGCTATAGGTTCACCAATTCAAAATGCTGCCGGTGACGTGGAAGGCATGGTTTGGGTGGTACGAGATATCACTGAGAAACAGCGTTTTGAGGAGGAGTTAATAAAGGCTGCCAAACTTGAATCTCTGGGAATCCTGGCCAGTGGGCTGGCTCACGATTTTAATAATCTGCTTACAGTTATAGCGGGAAATATAAGCCTGGCCCGGATGATTTCCGAAGAAACAGATAATAGCGGTGAATTTCTTTATGAGGCGGAAAAGGCCACCCTTCAGGCTCGAGACCTGGCCCAGCAGTTGCTGACTTTTTCCCGGGGTGGGGAACCTGTGAAAAAAATGGTTTCTACTACCAGTTTCCTGTGTAATTCAGTTAATTTTGCCCTCAGTGGTTCAAACGTAGCCTGTGAGTTTATTATTCCTGAACAACTCTGGAATGTGGAGATAGACGAAGGGCGAATCAGCCAGGTATTAAACAACCTGGTTATAAATGCTATCCAGGCTATGTTCGATGGAGGTACTATTCGCATATCAGCAGAAAACATGGATATTGATAATCCCGATGAGAAACTTCCATTGGCTGCCGGCAAGTATGTAAGATTATCTATAGCTGACCAGGGTAAGGGTATACCAGAAAAATACTATTCCCGCATATTTGATCCCTACTTTACCACTAAAGAAAACGGTAGCGGACTAGGTCTGGCTACGTCACAGTCAATTATTCAGAAACATGGTGGCTGTTTAACTTTTGATTCCCGCATAGGAAGGGGGACAATTTTCTATGTTTATCTCCCGGCCAGTGAACAGGAGCATGAAAATAAGGATGCTGTCCCTATGTTGCCCATGAAAGGACAGGGCAGAATACTGGTTATGGATGATGATGAACCAGTACGCAGGGTATTAAAAGATATGCTGGTCTCCCTGGGTTACGAAATAGATACGGCTTCAGATGGCAAAGAGCTTATTGAACTTTACCGTAATGCTCTACAGTCAGGTAGAAAATATGCTGCTGTGATTATGGATTTGACGGTTCATGGTGGAAAGGATGAAGCCCAGGTAGCATCATCGCTGTTATCCCTGGATCCCGAGGCCAGGTTAGTAGCCAGCAGCGGATATTCTACCGAGCAGTTGGTGACCAGCTATCATGAACTGGGTTTTGCTGCTTTTATTGCTAAACCTTATGGAATTAAAGATTTAAGTGAGGTGTTACAAAACTCATTACAATCGCATGGTTAATACTCCCTCACTCCCCACCCCTTACTTTATACTTCATACTAATTTTTTCGTAGAAATTTAATATTTAGCTACACATTATTGTATAAATGGAATAATATATAAATGATATAGATGAAATCTTATTACTTTTATACTTAAAAAATATGATCTTAAGTCCTTAAAAAAGCTTGTAATATGATTCGTTGAAGCCAATCCAAGCAAATAGGCCTAATCAGGGTGAGGTATTAATAAGGGGTTGAGTAAGTGAAGGTCCTTATCGCCGATGACGATGCTCTTTCCAGAAAAATTCTGGAGGATTGCCTGAGTGAGTGGGGATATGACATTTTGATGGCTCATAACGGGAATGAGGCCTGGGATATTCTGGAGAAGATTGACCGTCCTAATATGGCAGTTCTCGATTGGATGATGCCTGGGATGGATGGCGTGGAAATATGCAGGAAGCTGCGCCAACTAAAATTACCCAATTACGTGTATGTTATCCTCCTTACTGCCAGGAGCAAGCGGGAAGATGTTATAAGTGGTCTGGAATCGGGTGCAGATGATTATATAATAAAACCCTTTAACCGTGAAGAGCTAAAATCACGGCTTAAGATAGGACAGAGAATTATTGAACTGGAACATAGGATTTTGCGATTGGCCAGTACCGACTACCTTACCGGACTATTGAATCGCCGGGCCTTTTTAGAAAGATTGGAACGGGAACTAAATCGCTGCCAGCGAGAAGCCTCTCCTATGGGAATTATCATTATGGACATAGACCATTTTAAAAGGGTTAATGATAATTTCGGACATCAGGTGGGGGATCTGGTTCTACAGGAATTGTCTCACACCCTGGTCGAATTGTGCCGGGTATATGATTTCACCGGGCGTTATGGGGGTGAGGAGTTTATCGTTTGTTTACCGGGTGCGGATAAGTGGAATACATATCAAATTGCTGAACGTATGCGCAGTACCATAGAAAGCAAAAAAACATTTTTGTTAGACAAGAAAAGCAATGTAAGTGTTACCGCTAGCTTTGGCATTGTCTCTATGGAACCGGGGCAGATTAAAAGCGCCGACAGGCTTATTAATGAAGCAGATGAGGCCCTCTACCGGGCCAAGGAACAAGGTCGTAACCGGGTAGTTATGTACGTCACGGATTAGTTTAATTCCCTATCTATTATTTCGCGTTTTACCCAAATGATTAAAATAAAAAAAACCCCGTCAGGGGTTTTTTATTTGCTAATTTCGTTAAAAAGGAATATTACTCCTCAACCGGGATGGGCGCTTCTACCGGGCAAACATCGGCACAGGAGCCGCAATCAGTACACAGCTCGGGGTCGATTACGTATATTTCATCACCCTCGGTGATAGCCTCTACCGGGCATTCATCCGCACATACGCCACAGGAAATGCATTCATCGGTAATTATATAAGCCATTGTTTGTTCCCTCCTTTGCTACATTTAAACTAATAGCATTATAATTAACGCTATTTTCTTTGTCAATTTAGAGAAAAAATAAACAGATAAAATCTTTTAATAACTGAAATCCATCTTACCGGAAGAACATTCAAATCTGCGATATAATAATGCTTCAGGGAGCAATTAGCCAAAAATTACCCTTTCAGGGCTGATTTACCTGTTTTCTTAAAATACGATAAACTATGAGTTTTTGTAACTATCTGATAAAATTAATAAACGTAATAAAAAACAGGTGATTTGTTCATGAAATGTGTTATTTTAGCCAATGGCGACTATGGTGATGTGGAATCCTGTAGATGGCTGCTAAACGAAGCGGATATTATTCTCTGTGCCGATGGTGGTGCTAACTATGCTTATAAAATGGGTATTATTCCTGCTTATATAGTGGGGGATATGGATTCAATTCTTCCCCAGGTAGTAGATTATTATAAGGAGCAAGGTGTAGAATTTCGAAGATATCCCCAGCGCAAAGACTTTACTGATACCCAGCTAATACTTGCTCTGGCTAAAGAACTGAATGCCGATGAGATAGTGTTTCTGGGTTCACTGGGTAAAAGGCTGGATCATACCCTCTCCAACCTTTACTGTGGGGCCGAGCTAGCTATGAAAGGCAGAAAAGTATGGCATTATACCGCAAATTACTCGGCTTATTTAGTCAATAAGGAGATTACCATTAGCGGAAAAGTGGGAGATATAGTTTCAGTACTGGTTCTGACTGACCAGGCCCAGGGGGTATATGAAGAAGGTTTTGAATATCCCCTGAAAAATGTTATTCTGGAAAAATGGAACCCTTATGCCATATCAAATGTGCTGGCAACAAACGAAGGAGTAATAACGGTTAGGGAGGG
>JAQUGU010000093.1 GCA_028683995.1 Syntrophomonadaceae bacterium
CCTCAGTCTTACGGAATGTTACTCTGCAAAGTAATGTGTAAACTTTGGAAGCGCCGTATACCGAACGGTACGTACGGTGCTGTGGGAGGTCGGCTACTCAATTAATGGGTAGCCTCCTACCCGATTCGACTGGCAGATCTAAAAACTCAAAAAAGGAGTTACAGTTGAAGGTATTTCAGTTCCGGAAGCGGAATATGAAAAAGGCGCATAAGCTCTTTTTGAGTTTCATACACTCGCTCAGCAATGAAATCACAGAACGGTTTTGACATACCTTTATTCTGATATTGGCGGATGGTGTCGTTATATTCTGTCCGGAGCACCGGAGGTATGATAGCCAGCTGGTAGCCGTCCTGGATGAGCGCAAGGTTCATAATGAGACGGCTGGTCCTGCCGTTCCCATCAATGAATGGGTGGATACTTACGAATTTGAGATGGAGCAGCCCTGCA
The DNA here is from genome assembly GCA_028683995.1 of Syntrophomonadaceae bacterium. Lineage (GTDB taxonomy): Bacteria > Bacillota > Syntrophomonadia > Syntrophomonadales > Syntrophomonadaceae > UBA4844. Next base: position 448 of record JAQUGU010000093.1, read on the forward strand.
AATGTTACAGGGTGATACTTTCCCCGCTCGTTTGTGATCCAGGCGTCCAGTTCCTTCATGCGTTTCTCCAATTCGTCCGGGTGCGGGAACACATAATCAGTCCCAGAAACCACGACCGGCTCCTTTCGCCATATGCCAGCGTTCTCCTCGTCAATATCCTTGTAGAACAGGCGGTGTATAGCTTTTATATCTGCCGTAGAAATGCGTCGCTCCTTTATCAAAGTGAACATAAAATTATAAGCCTTGCCATGACCGACCGTCTCGTAGAAATCCCGGAGTGGCCGGCCGGCAATCGTCAGGCCATCTTCAAGTACCACCTTTGTCTCGCTGATGGTCAGGGTATTTCCCTCAATAGCGTTACTCGACCAGGTGAGGCCAATTCGGTAGTAGTCCTTCAACTGTTCCAGCATGTGGCCCTCAAAGGGGCGAACTGCACCGATAGCCCCATGGCAGCGGTCGATTTTTTCATATATGGTCATTTCATCACTCCACCCTTTTACAGATTTATTTCAGGCTCTCAGAGAGCCATAAGGGGCTTATTCTTTTACAGCCTTTATATCAAGATAACGCGCATTGGTACCGGTGCCGTAGAGGGAAAATTCTACGTTGCCGACCTTCAGCGTTTCGATCTTCCCCGCTTCGTTACATTTTGCGATATTGTCGGTGACCCACTGCTTGCACTTTTCTGGCTCAGCACCATCGAAGGGAACCGTAGCGCAGTATCCAAGATAGCTGGCCGCTACACCATGGAAACTCTCCCCGGATATTGCCGGCAGGTTCAAGCTGGAAAAGGTCGCATATTTCATATGAAGCGCATTGTCCGTCACGAAGAAATAGGCCAATTCAGCCCCGGTATCAGAATCGATGGCGGAGGAACTGTAAGATACCTCGTCGGAACCATCTGTCCGTTTCGGGGAGGCCTCCTTCAAGCCCCATTTAACCAGGTTCAGCTTAATATCAGCAGCAATAAGTCCAGGAATTACATCCTCACCCAAAGCGAAGACGGGTTCCGAGGCTTCCGAATGCGCATCTTCTGCCGGTTCAGATGAAGCGGAACCCCCTGCGGATTGCTCCTCGGCTGTCGTGGAGACCGGTTCGTCAGGCCCACTATTCGAAGCGGAAGACTCTCCATCATTGGCAGAGCTTTCAGCGACAGATGGAGCCGCTTTCTCGTCAATTAGCCCCTCTGGTGCTGGAGGCGTCATGGCCAGGCCGACAATGAACAGGACAAGGCACACAGTCATTCCGATGGCACCGGCCCTCTTGGATTTCTTTCTCACCAATGAAATTAAAAAGACAACCAAGTAGACCGCAAAGCCCACTATTCCGGTTAAGACAAGAAACATAAACAATAACATCAACCTCCCTCAATCATTTTGTGAGTGGTTGTTATAATGCTGTTTGTCATTCGTTGCTGTCTTCTGCACCGCTGCGGCCTTTGCTTTCAGGATAGCTGTCTTTTGATATTGTGACTAAACCTTTCAACGCATGCAGCGCATCTATAAGAGTTTTTGCTATTACCTATATAAGAACCCACCTTCAATTTAGTATTCCACCCTCTCGCCGCTCGGCATGACAAAGGCTCCTACATATTCACAGCCTGACGCCTGCGCGATTTGCTTTAGTTCATCAACCGTGAAGCTTTCGCGCTTCATTTTCTGGCTGAAGGCCTGAGGGCTTTTCCCAGATAACCTGGCAAGCTCGGAAACGCTGATATTGAGCTTTACGCAAAGGATTTTAAGCTGTTCAGATACTGACATACCACCACTCCTTTCAACTCTCTCATTATAAACGAATTTATTAACATAATCAACGCAAGTATTTCTCTTTTATTGGGAAACGTTAAAAACATAGTCGACCACATAAACATTTATATTTATATTATAAACAAGAACATAATTCCATAGTACAAAGCAAATATGAGGAGGCGACGGGATATGAGAATCGTTAAAGAGGACCTGACCGGATGCATTAACAGGATAGCCACAGGAGCACCGGCGGTCAGATACTGGGTACTCAAGGAGCCAATCAACGAAACCGGCATTTGCAGAGAATTCAAGACAGAGGCAGAGGCACAGACATAGAACTTATCTCCTGAAAATTGTCATTAAAAAAGCACCGCCGAAGCGATGCTTATAGGGCTGGATATTATAGGTTTTATAGATATTCTGTATAATTACGACCACCGTAGAAAAACCTTGCAACTTTAACGGTGTCTTTTTCTTCTTCAAATCGATATATGAGAATATAATCTTTGATTACAACTTTTCTGTAACCATCTTTCTCTAAACGGACATCTGTACATTTTTCATACATCAGAGGATTCTTTTTGAGGTGGTGATAGCACTTCTCAATTTCATCAAGCAAATTTACAGCAGCAATCGGACTTTTAAGGTCATTAATGATATATTCTACTATACCATCTAAATCACTGTTGGCAAGTTCAGAAACAATTAATTTACAGTCCATATTTTTCTCTTATCTTCTTTAGTGATACATCCCCGTCGAGCACCTTTCCTTCTGCAAACTGCTTTTCTGCCTCTTCAAGCTTGCCATAAACAGTACTTAAAAACATGTTCTTTTCATACATTTCCATGCTCATAATAACCATATCGCCATAGCCGTTTTTGGTTATAAATATTGGTTCTTGGGACGCATGGCACTTCTGCGAAATATCACTAGTATTTTTTAAATCCCTGATTGGAATAATTTGTGGCATAATAATCATTCCTTTCACCATTAAGTTATTGTCCCATAATTATACCACAGTCTATTTAATTTTTCATCCATGTTTCAAATAATTAAAATACCTCTCTGGTCATAAATGCTCGTCTTATTCTCATTTCTTATTGCCCTATCCAGAGCCATAATCAGGGCTACAGCACCGTCAATGCGCTCGGTTCTTTTTTCTTTGTCCGGCTTAATGTTCCCTGCTGGATCGGTCTTAACATAAATGTTGTCCATCATCCAACGAAGTACCGGATGGTGTCCATGCACGATTCTCTTTTCCAGAGCCAACTTCATTAGTTCCTTTGAAGATGGCAACATTGGGCGTGTCGTTGTAGACCGGCACGCCAGTTCTTCCAAGCGTATTCGCCCATAGCCGTATTGGCCTTTACGTTTGGAGCTCCAATTCCATAGGGATTCTGATTCGAATTCGCCCAAACCTTTCCCGCAGCTGCCTGGCTGGTCGCCGTTTCCGAACTTGCCATGGCCTGGTGGATATGCAAAGGCATCTCAGTAAATAGATAATAGATAATAGATAATAGATAATAGATAATAGATAATAGATAGGAATTTGCTTTTTCCCCTCCTCAGTATATCACTGGGTAATATTGTAATGCTATCATTATTGGTACAATATTACCTACGATATTATCATTTGCATAAAATAAACCGTTACTATAGTAGATTTATGTGAAATCTAACTTGACTATTGCCGCAGATGGAACTGACCGGCAGATCCTTATCTAAAATATGGGCATGGTTAAATAGACTATAAGAAATTCACCATCCTGCCGTGAAAAAATCCTCATAGCCAGCTATTGTCCAGGTCGTAGGGATATTATAAGTTTACAAGCCTGCTAAATCAGTCCTCATAAGGTGTCCATTGCGAATACTCATCTTCAAACGGCATTGGTATGACATAATCATCAGAGAATTCATCAAAACTGAGCTGAGGAAGTTCCTCATAAGAAACCCCTTGAGCTTTTACCCTGCGGGTACTTCACCCTACGGGTACTACTGATGCACCTTTTCAGGTGCTTTTAAGGTTGCTGATGATCTCTTCATTCGCGATGGAGGTACCTGTTTGAGCACTTCGGCATACAGGAATAACTAGTCGATTTTGTAAAGTTTTATTGACTTATTGTAAAGTTTTCTTTATACTTTTTTTATTCATATGCATCAGGGGGAGGATATGTGATGTGGTCTTTCATTGTTTATCTGAATGCTGCCCTAGCTGGGATAACAACAGTTTTAATCATTGATTACGCAACTGACCTGGCCTTTCGAACCGGTTCTATTCTTGGCATCTTATCAGGTTGGTTTCTGGGTTACATAATCCTGACCTGGTCACGAAAGCAGAAACCCGGCACCGCCTGGGCTGTGTTTATGTTTATCTTTTTATTGACACCTATGGTATTTTTCATTCTTATTATGACGCTGAATAAAATGCTGCACTGGCAACTTCCTTTTGGGGTTTTGATGTTGATTTATGCCGCTGTTCTTGTCGTTATATTCCTGCTAAGTCAGCGGGTTCTGGGTCAACTAATGGATACTCCCCCACCCTGGGACAAAACACCAAAGCCGGACGAACGGGATATTAACCTTCTTGTCCGGACGAGCCATCTTGGTTTCATTGTCCTGACCGGGGCAATGATACTGGCCTTGCTGCAGCCCTGGCTGCATTATGATGATTTGCGCCTGTGGCTGGGAACATTGGCAATAGGAGAATTGTTCTGGTTTGCTTCCTTTATTTTTTACTCATACACTAAGTGGAGAAGCAAGTTCTCAAACTCGTTTTCTTTAACGGTTATCATTGGGTTTTTACTGTGCACAGTTATAATGCTGGTTGATTATGGCAAGAACAGCAGTATTAATGCTGGAGCAACTCTGGCGGTTCTGGTTGGTTTTTTCCTGGGTTATATGGTGCTCAGGTACTTGAAAAATAAACCTAACTTCTATCGGGGGACTACTATAATAATGATGCTGGCTTCGTTTATTTTACCAGCAATGGTGGTATTTACATCCATAGTAATAAGGGCGGATGTGCCCGGTTGGGCTGTTGGCGTGGTATGGGTTCTGGGATTGGGGATAGAGTCTATCTCAATCTACTCGGCAACCACTCGCCTGGCCGGGACTGATAATGCCATAGAAAACGGCATTGATGAACGCCAGCACCAGCATATATTATGGTCGGGTTTATTGGGCTTTTTAGCCCTGATGATTATGTTGATATTCAGTCTGCTGCAGCCCTGGGTTAGTGCGGAAGATACCCGGCTCTGGCTGGGCGTTTTAACCGTTGGTATGACTATATGGCTTCTATCATATGTAGTATTGGAGACCGGCAGATGAAAAACTATGTTAAAGTATACCGTGCTATGCATAACCTGACCCAGGCGCAACTGGCGGAAAAACTGGAAGTCAGCCGGGCTACTATCAACGCTATCGAAAAAGAACGCTATGATCCCTCGCTAAAACTGGCATTTAAAATGGCCCGCCTTTTCGAGGTTAAGATAGAGGTACTATTTGAAGACGAGGAACCAAGTATTGGTGGTAACCAATAAAGCGGGGAGGTGTTTAACATGAGTAAATATCAAAAATGGACGGTTATCGCCGCCAGGAAATTGAAGCCCGGCAATTACTGGGTTATGTTCCGGAAGAGCCTCGAATTTACGATGAAGTAACTCCCAACTGGCTGGGGCATTTCGCCGGTTCATATTACCGCAGCTGGGACGCAGATTATTAACATCAGCAGGTACAATGCTATTGCAACCATGCAGGTCCCCAACCAGTACTTACCGGTCACGATATTCCAATCTGCATTCGCAGCATGGGGAAAGAATACCAGAGTTAATACGGCGGCAAAACAAAAACTGCCTAGGACAGAAGGAAGGGCGCGGTTATAAATAGTATGGGAAACATGGCAGAAGCCAATTCTGTGGCCAAACTGCGGGAAGAGATTACGCCTCTAATTACCCAGGCATTTTGTAAAGGCATGAAAGAAGATGAACTGTTGATGGAAATCGCTAAAATCTACCGGAGTTTTTCCCAGGAGGTTAATAGATGAGCTATGAAATGATTAGTGTGGCGATAGTAATATTTTATTACGGGATTCATGTTCTTACTCTACCGGGTGGTGGGATGGTCAAAACTGCAGATTAGTACGGTTAATCCGGTAGATTCCCGGGAAAGAAACCGCGTTTTCCGTTTACAATTAAGACCAATTATGGGGTTTCAGAACTTGATATTCCCAGAGACCGCAACGGTCAATTCGAGCCCCAGATTATTAAGAAACACCAGACCATGGCCAATGGTATTGATGAACAGGTTATTGCTATGTATGCCAAAGGCATGTCCACCCGGGACATTGTTGTTGCCCATTTCGCCCTGGTAGTTCCAGTGGAGCTTCTGCCCCAAGAATGAGGCAATGTTCTCCGGTTTCACGGAGTGGACGGCGGTGCGCACCAATGTTTCATAGAGCGGCCCGAGATCGGCCTGTTTCTTGAAAACAATATCGGTGGCGTATTCCGCCTGCATGATGCTCCATCTATAGA
>JAQUGU010000002.1:0-8215 GCA_028683995.1 Syntrophomonadaceae bacterium
TTTTTATTAGCTCCTGTTCCCTGCCAGTCGACGGGTTAACCGCACAGCTTACCGCAATTCCTTTAAAATTGCTTTCGATGCAATTATTACACATTATACAGGGGCGGATTTCTTCTTCATGCCCCTTTTTAACCTTCAGGGCCCAGTTACTATCCGCCAGTAAAGCCCGTCCCAAAAAAACCAGGTCCGCCTGCTGGTTCTGGATAATATCTTCCGCCATCTCCGGCCCTTTCACCATCCCGCCGCTTATAACCGGAACATTTACTACCTGTTTTACTGCTGCCGCCATATAGCTGCGCCAGCCTTCGCTATAAGATGCAGGTTCTATACTGGTTAGACCGGATTCATAAGTACCACAGGAACAATTAATCAGGTCTACCCCTGCCTTTTCCAGGTAACGGCAGATTTCCAGGGATTCGGCCATTTCTAAACCACCCGGTACAAAATCTTCTATATTTAAGCGCACACCCAAAACTAATTTCGGGAAGCTCTTTTTAATACCAGCGACTATTTCCATTAACAGGCGCGCCCTATTATCCAGGCTACCTCCGTATTCATCCTGACGCAGATTTGAATCTGGTGAGAGAAATTGATTAATCAGGTAACCATGAGCAGCATGAATCTCGACTCCGTCAAATCCGGCCATAGAAGCATAGCCGGCAGCAGCAATAAATTTATCACGAATATCCTGGACCTCAGCAATAGACAATTCCCGGGGAACATCTTTAACCGTGGAACAGGCAACGGCCGAAGGAGCCACCGGCTGAACTCCGGTAATTATAGTGTGAGTCTGACGACCGGCATGAAATAATTGAATAATTGCTCTGCTGCCACAAGATTTTATACCATCCGCCAGTTGGTTTAAACCCCTGATATAGCGGGGATGGTCAATAAGAACCTGACCAAATCCTTCCCGCCCGGCAGGTGCATCAATACAAGCCGCTTCAACGATTATCAGCCCTGCTCCGCCACGAGCCCGGGCTTCATAGTAAGCTATTTGCCGTTCACTTACTTCCCCATTGAGATGGGCATAGTTTACCGCCATCGGCGCCATTACTATCCGATTTTTAAGCATCACTCCACCAACATTAATAGGAGAAAAAAGAGCAGGATACTTTAGCATAAATACACCTCCAAGATTTGCATGAAAATTAACTACAGATGTTACTAAAACAGACGCGGATTCCCGCGGATTATTTAAGGATTTACTTACCAGGGCAACGGATGCTACCTACGTAGCTATTAAGGGAGCGGAATTTTTTCAACCTGGATTTACCCAAATTCCTTTTTCATTATTATTATCAGCGTTAATCACCCTACGGGTACTACTGATGCTCCCTTTGGTCGCTATTAAGGTTGCTGCGCCCGAAGGGTCAGCGTCCTTCTGCGTCTAATTCGTTCCTAATTATTTAGTAATTCAGTGTATTCAGTGTCTATTTTTTAATAAATTCTATAGTACGGTTCTCCCAGTTGGCCACGGGTAGATTGGAGAACTGCTTCCAGAACCGGTAAATCGCGCTCATTCATAAAGGGGTCCTGCCCTTGCTTGATTCGCTCTATGCCGGCTTCTACCGGAATTACCCGGTATTTTAACTTACCCTGTTCGTAATAAGGATGTGAATAGGTAGGAGTATAGGTTACCTCGTCTAACAGGGTTTCACTGCTATTAAAATTCTTAGTAAACTTCATTTTAAGGACTATGCCACTGTTTCTTTCCTGACCATGCTGGGCACTTATAAAGTTACCCATAGAATAAATGACGAATTTATCTTTATTCCTAACTTTTACTATTTCCATAGTCTGAATTACATGGGGATGATTACCCAGAATAACGTCCGCCCCGGCATTCAAAAACTCATGAGCCATTAATTCCTGTTCCTGAGTAGGTTTAGGTTGATACTCCTGACCCCAGTGTAATACCAGAATAAGTACATCTACCTGCGGACGCAGGATTTCTATATCCGTTAATATCTTATCCCGATCCAAAAAGTTAAAAAACTCCGGGTGTTCACCTGGTACCGGTAAGCCATTGGTACCATAACTATAAGCCAAATAACCAACCTTCACCCCTTTTATATCCTTAATCAAGAAAGACCGGGCTTCCTTTTCATTACGGTAAGTACCAACTGTGTCCAATCCGGCTTTCTGAAGCACATCCAGGGTACGTATAGCTCCCTTATAACCCCGATCCAGGGAGTGATTATTGACGGTAACCACCAGGTCAAAACCTGCTTCTTTAAAAGTAGTTGCTATAGCATCCGGACTGTTGAACATTGGATAACCGGTATACCCGGTTTCCGGACCGGCCAGGGCTGCTTCAAAATCGGTGGAGCTATAATCACCATCATTAATCAAGTCCTTTACGTCCACAAAAAAATTGTCAAAACAAAAAGACCCGTCAGCCTGTAATCCAGATCTTATTTGCGGCCCATGCATTAAGCAATCACCGGCTGCAGTTAGAGTGATTGTCTGTATCTGCGGCTTTGTTTTTTCGCTGTCCACTACCGTCACACCCTGCTGCCCACGCATGGCCTGGGCTTGAACCTGCAATTGCTGGTATATAGTCATGGAGGCTAAACATCCCAAACAAACTAGACAGATTATTATAAAGAGACGTTTTGACATTTTTCATCCGCCCTGCCTTTTAAAAAAATAAAGAGGAACAATGGGTTCCTCTTTATTCTACCGTTTTATTCGGTTTTCGTCTCGTTTTAAAGCGCTCCAGGCTATTTTTTAATCTCCATCTCCCAGATATCCTTGTTGTCCACCTTAATATTAACCGTAAAACCCTGGGATACTGCGAGCTTACTGACATTTTCCTTTGAGACCTGGCTGCTGCCCATTATCAGCACTTCTGTAGCTCCAGCATCAATAGCCTTTTTGGTTCTTAAAACTGGAACCGGACAGCTAAGTCCTCGTACATCCAACTTATCCATACTTATACCTCCTACGCTTCCCGGTAACTAAATCCGATCCAGGTCATAACAATAATACCAATAATACATGCAATCTGGCCATAATTCCCTACCCCGGCTGGAGACGCAGCTAACATAAAGTTATGGCAGAAAGCAGCACCCACTATCATGCCCACTACAACTGCAGCAGCATCCATATCTCCTTCACCGGATAAAATGAGCTGCCGTAGCGGGCAACCACCCAGCAAGGTTGCAGTCAGACCAACCAGGAATAATCCCAGAAAGTTCCATGCCTGCATAGTATGAGCTATAGGTTGCTCGGCAAAACCAGGTTTAAAAAAACCAAAGGCTATATTCAAAACTAGAGCTCCGGCAAAGATACCCAGAAATCCGATTAGAAGATAATTATCCCGGATAAGAATAAAATCCCTGATTCCACCGCTGAGACAAAGCCGGGTACGCTGGGCCATAAAACCGACTACTAAACCGGCTACAAGCGCTATTCCTATAGGTGCCGCCATGGAACCCGGGCCTTCAGCGCTAAAGAAGAGTGGGCCTCCGGCATCAGGATTAAAGATAGTACCTTTTAATAGCAGAAAGAGGAAAAAGGCAAATATAATGGGCAACAGATAACCTCCCACATTGGAATGGCTGTATTCTGCTCGACCCAGGTTAAAGCCATTTTTAAGGAAATATACCCCACCGCCTACACCAGCTATAAAGCCGATAAATCCGACCACGGCATTGAAGTCTCCACCAGCCATTCTTAAGACGTCCCGCAAAGGACAGCCCAAAAATACCAATGCACCAATCATCATAAACATGCCCATTATGAAGCGTACCAGCGTAGATGAACCACCTCGGGCCTTAAACTCACCGCTAAACATGGCGGTAAACATTGCGCCCAGTATAAGTCCAATAATTTCGGGACGCATATATTGGACTATTCCAGCATGATGCAAACCCAGGGCTCCTGCAATATCTCTTTCGAAACAGGCTATACAGAACCCCATGTTACCCGGGTTACCCATTTTGACCAGAATAGCTGCAAAGGCCCCGATCAGAAGCCCGGTCAAAAGAATAAACCACTTGTTTCTGTTCACTATTATTAACCCTCCCTCGTCAAGCATAACTGTTAGTTATACTTAAACATAATTTATTCTATGGCATACTTATTCTACAAAGTCTTTTTAAATCCTTCCTAAATTTCGAATAATTAATCAATTATTTTTATATAGCCTATAGCTGCAATTAATATTAAAGCCGGAAGTAATAATTACTTCCGGCTTAGAACACTCCGCGTCTATTCGATATTACTCCAGGCTTAGCGGTCCCAGTTTACCTTTGCGAAAATCCTGTAATAACACGGTACAGGTTTTCTCCGCATCTACTTGCCCACCTTTAATAAGGTGTCCTTTTTTACGGGCTATATCTTCCAATAATTCCTGCTCCGGCCGATCCAGGTGATCCAGTTTCAGCTTGTCATGTAGCACTTGAGGAGCTTTTTCCCGCAAAAGCTGGATCAGATAAATGCTGATATCATACTCCTGATAAGCTTTTTCTCCTACTATATCAAGTAAAGCCAGTTTTAAGCCCTGCTCCGTACTATCGATTTTGGGCCACATCAGCCCCGGGGTATCCATAAATTCAATATCATCTCTAACCCTTACCCATTGTTTACCCCGGGTAACCCCTGGTCTGGCTCCGGTTACAGCCATCTTTTTCCCTGCCAGGGAGTTAAGAAAACTTGATTTTCCTACGTTGGGAACACCGACTATCATAACCCGGGCCGGCCTGTTTCTCCGTCCCCGGCGCTGCAAGTCCTCTTGTACCGGCACAAAAGCAGTGGCTATAAGTTGCAAGACCTCACGTGAACCCTTGCCGCTGGTTGAATTCATGGCTGCGGCCAGGTGCCCCTCATTGCGTAATTGCTCCAGATGTCTCCTGGTATCGGCTATTGGGGCTAGATCCATTTTATTTAATACTATAATTGTTGGTTTGGGCCTAATCATTTTTTCCAGTTGCGGGTTACGGCAGGAATATGGAGCGCGGGCATCCAGAAGCATAACCACCATATCCACCAGCTTTAGATTTTCCTGTATCTCCCTTCTGGCCTTGACCATGTGCCCTGGAAACCAGTTAATGCTCACGACTTACCTCCATTTTTAAAATACGAAAAGGAGAATACCCCGGGGTATCCTCCTCTCTGACCATTACATTATGTTTGCAATTAAAATCTGCCTTTTTCTTTAACCCGAGCTTTTTTGCCCGTCAGGCCGCGCAGGTAAAACAGGCGGGCTCTACGAACTTTACCTCTCCGGGTAACCTCTATCCTGGCTATTTTGGGTGCATGCAGAGGGAAAGTTCTCTCTACCGCCACACCGTACGATATTCTTCGCACCGTAAATGTCCGGGATAATCCAGCGCCACGAATCTTTAGTACCGTACCTTCGAAAATCTGGATTCTTTCCCGTGTACCCTCGACCACCTTAACATGCACTTTCACATTATCCCCAGGGGCAAAATTGGGTATGTCTTTTTTAAAATATTCATCTTCAATAGACCTGATTATGTCTTGCATTACTATTCTGACCTCCTTCCAGCAGGCGTTCATACATCGTCTTAATGCAGCGGACCGCCTTCGTTACACAGAACAGTGGTATTATACCATACCGCCTACCCCAAACTCAAGAAAAAATCTTTAATTAAACCAGTATTCCCCTAATAAACGATCAATAATTATGGAAACCGCACTGCGTACCGACAAATGATTATAACTGGCATCCCCCTGTACTGGTTCCAGTATATAAGTACAGGATTCCATTAAGCCTGTATCCATCCCCCAACCGGTACCAAAAAGAATTAAAAATACCTGCTCATTATTAAAAATCTTGTCCTTCATATCACGGTAGGATACGGTATTAGGATGAACCCTGGCATCGGTAGCTATAGTATCCGGTTTTCGGCCAGTCTCATCTTCGATTAGTCCCAAAACTTCCTGCAGGCTATCTACCGTCCTTAGCCGGTTAAAGGCTTCCTTTCTATCAGGGTTATAGCTTCCCCCGTAGCCCTCCTGCCAATAAGAAACTATCTCTTTTATCAATCGGTGCTGGCTGGGTGAAGGATGAACCACCAAAAAACCCTCCACATTATAGGTCCTGGCTACCCGAGAAATATCATGCAAGTCCAGATTGGTAACCGAAGTGGTGATAATATCCTTGCGCTTGTTATACATGGGATAATGCAGAAGTGCTATATAGACTTTGCTCTTACGGGTGCCAGGCACCGGACTTATTGACTTATTAGAGTTCGTCACCGTTTATTTGCTCCCTAAATAGTATTTCCTGTAATAGTTCTTTTTCTTCGGCATCATATTCCCGGTTTAAAAGTAATTCCGGACGTTTGAGCAAGGTCATTAACAGGCTCTGTTGCTTACGCCAGCGGCGTATGTTTTCATGATGACCGGAAAGTAAAACCTCCGGTACCTCCTGTCCCTGATAAGTACGGGGACGCGTATAATGAGGGTATTCCAGCAGCGATTGGGAAAATGATTCTTCATATGCTGATTCTTCTGCACCCAGTACCCCTGGAATCATGCGCGCTACAGCATCTACTACTACCATCGCCGCTAATTCTCCACCAGTTAAAATATAATCACCGATAGATATTTCTTCATCCACCAGTTCCATAACTCGATAATCAATACCCTCATAATGCCCGCAAAGTAATACCAGGTGGTTTTTTTGGCCCAATTCTTCCACCCGTGCTTGATTCAAGGTTTTACCCTGAGGAGATAGATACACCAGCCAGGAATCTGCTTTTTTACAGCTGGCAATGGCCGGAACTACCACATCTGCCTTCATAACCATGCCGGCACCTCCCCCGAAGGGATAATCATCAGCTTGCTGGTGCTTTCCCGGAGCAAAATCCCTTATATTTATCAAATTAATTTCCAGTAAGCCCTTTTCCCGAGCCCTTTTAATAATACTCTCATTAAACGGAGAAACAAACATCTCCGGAAAAAGGCTTAAAATATCAATCTTCATGTTAACCACCTGTAGAATGGAAATAGACGCAGAACCTTAAGGGAACTACGCAAATTCCTTTAGGATTAAAATAGAGAGAAATGCGAAGCATTTTAACCATAATTCTTAATTTTTAATTCATAATTCAATAAGTCCTGGCAGCAGCCTGACCCGCATAATTTTCTCTGCCAGGTTAACTTCCAGTATCACATCTTTAATGGCCGGTAATAGAATCTCACCATACTCGGGCGACTGTACCACATAGACATCATTGGCCCCAGTCTCCAGTACCTCGGTAAGCTCCCCCAGACACCCCTTTTCTTCATCATATACGGATAAGCCCTGCAGTTGAAAATGATAATAATGGCCTGCAGGCAGCGGATATAGCTGGCTCTCGTCTATTTTTAGCAGGGCATTCCGATAATCCTTTGCTAATTCCAGGCTGTCAATCCCCTGCAGTTTTAGCAGATAGGATTCTCCATGGGAACGTGCAACCTCCACCATTACCTCTTTGGCATTACCATTTTGCCATAGAATAACCGTTTTCAGTTTTTTAAACCTCTCTGGAAAATCAGTTAGGGGCATTATCCTCACCATACCCTGATATCCATAGGTTCCCACTATCTTTCCTATATTAATTAAAACCTCTTCCTTCAAACTACTGCCCTCTTTATCCTGCCGGGGAATCATACCCGGACACATAAATAATGATAGGGCTATGATCTAGCCCTATCTTAATATCTCTATGACAACCCTTTTACCTTCTTTAGCCGCGGTTGCTTTGGTAATGGTACGAATAGCTTTGGCGATTTTACCCTGTTTACCTATTACTTTACCCATGTCATCGGGTGCAACCCGAAGCTCCAGAATGATAGATCTTTCTCCTTCGATTTCTGTTACATTAACCGCATCCGGGTCATCAACTAAAGCCCTGGCAATGAATTCGACTAAATCCTTCATTTTATGTTTCCACCCCCTGCTAAAGAGTACTACTTGCGGTTAGCTGCAAATTTGGTCATAATCCCCTGTTTCTGAAAAAGGGATTTGGCCGTATCGGATGGTTTAGCTCCGTTGGTCAGCCATTTTAAAGCCTTTTCTTCATCAATGTTGATAGTTACCGGATCAGTTGAGGGATCATAAAAACCAATTTCCTCAATAAATCTGCCATCTCTGGGGGACCTGGCATCAGCCACAACAACTCTATAAAAAGGGTTCTTCTTGGCTCCCATTCTTTTCAGTCTTATTCTCGTTGCCATCTATTCACCTCCTTTATGT
>JAQUGU010000002.1:8315-27763 GCA_028683995.1 Syntrophomonadaceae bacterium
TTTAACCTCATATTTAAAAGGGAAATTTTATAGGTGGCATTCCACCCTTTTTACCCTTGCGGTTACCCATATCAGCAAATTGTTTCATCAACTTGCGCGATTCTTCAAACTGTTTTAGTAAACGATTCACTTCCTGAACCTTGGTGCCGCTGCCCCGGGCAATACGTTTCTTACGACTACCATTTATCAGGGTTGGATTACGGCGTTCATTCAGGGTCATAGATTTTATAATTGCTTCTACATGAATTATTTCCTTTTCATCGAAATCAGGTTTTACGCCTTTGAGCTGTTTACTCAGGCCGGGAATCATACCCATTAAATCTTCCAGCGGACCCATGGACCTGACCTGTTGCATCTGTTCCAAAAAATCTTCCAGGGTAAATTCCTGCTGGCGGATTTTGCGCTCCATCTCCTTGGCCTTCTTAGCATCAAAGGTTTCCTGGGCCTTTTCCACCAGGCTGAGAACATCTCCCATACCCAGTATGCGTGATGCCATGCGATCAGGATAAAACACATCCAGGGCATCCAGTTTTTCACCTACGCCCACCAGTTTGATAGGACAGCCAGTGACGGCTTTGACCGAAAGGGCAGCACCGCCACGGGTATCACCGTCTAACTTGGTAAGTACCACCCCGGTTAACTCCAGTTCCTTATTAAAGCTCTCTGCTACATTCACCGCATCCTGCCCCGTCATAGCATCTACTACCAACAGTATCTCATCAGGTTGAACCGCTGCTTTAATTTCTTTGAGCTCGTTCATCAGTTCTTCATTAATATGCAAGCGCCCGGCCGTATCCAGGATAATAACATCCCGGTTATGACTGCGGGCATATTCCAACGAAGCCCGGGCAATATCCACCGGATTGGCCTGACCCATAGAGAAAACCGGTATATCAACTTGCTCTCCCAGTACCTGTAACTGTTTAATAGCTGCTGGCCGGTAAACGTCACAAGCTACAAAAAGAGGTCGCCGTCCCTGCTTAATTAATCTTTTACCCAATTTAGCAACCGTGGTAGTTTTTCCTGAGCCCTGTAAACCCACTTCCATAATAACGCTGGGTGACCGGGACAGGTTCAGCTTACTTTCCGAACCACCCATCAACTCGGTCATCTCGTCATAAACTATCTTGACAATCTGCTGCCCCGGGGTAAGGCTTTGGAGAACTTCCTGCCCAACTGCGCGGTCGCGTACCCGGCTAACGAAATCTTTTACCACTTTAAAATTTACGTCAGCCTCCAGCAATGCCAGGCGGACTTCCCGCATGGCAACCTTTACATCTTCTTCGTTTATTTTCCCTTTACCCCGCAGCTTACGAAATATATCTTGTAAGCGGTCTGATAAACCTTCAAATGCCATATTACCTCTCCTTTATGGATTAAAGCATTTCGTTTATTTCCTGCAATATTAGCAAGGCTTTCCCTGTATTATCTCCTCTGGATGAATTCTCCAATAAAGCGCATACTTCCTGCAGGCGCTGGCGCGTCTTCAGAAAGCGCCCCGCCAATCCCAGCCGGTTTTCATATGCCTGCAGGGCGGTTTCTGCCCTTTTTAATATATCATGAACAGCCTGCCGGGTAATTTGCATGTGTTCAGCAATTTCTGCCAGGGACCAGTCATTCTCATAATGAAGACTCATGGCATCCTGCTGTTTCTGGGTCAACAAAGGACCATAAAAATCATTTAAGAAAACTATATAACTTCTTTTTTCCAGCATAACCATTCTCCAAGTGTAAAGGTATAATACTTTACAGCTCAATTTTAACTGCAACCGGTTTTCATGTCAAGCACACGGTGATTTTCACTTCCGAAAACCCGCCTAGTTTACCCAAAGGGTACCCTACATGGTAAATCGTAAGCAGTGGTATACTAGCTAAAAACAAAGTGCTATAATTCAATTGTATGTTTTAACCAATTACAAATTTTTCTTGATGGGAGCTGAAGGGATTGAAGGAAAAAATAGCCCTGATAGTTGACAGTATGTGTGATTTGCCCCAGGAGATTATTCAGAAATTTGCTATTAAAGTATTACCGGCCAAAATCATTTATCCGGGGAAAGAATATGCGGATGGGGTTGATATACAACCAGACGAGGTTTACCGGCGGATGCCAGCTGAAATCCCCACCACTGCCATGCCAACCCGACATGAGATCGCAGAAACCTTTGAACAAATACGTCGTGAAGGCTTTACCCATGTCCTGGCATTGCATATTTCCAGCGGCCTTTCCGGAACTGTTGAGTCGGTGAGGATGGTAGCCCGTGATTTTGAAAACCTGGAGATTAATGTGATAGATACTAAGACCCTGACCATGGGGACCGGTTGGATGGTGCTGGACGCAGCACGTAACATTGCTAACGGTTTATCCTATGAGCGAGTGGTGGAAAGCCTGCAACGTATTCAGCCAAAAATTGAAGTATATTATATTATTGAAACCCTGGAATACCTGCGCCGAGGTGGAAGAATCGGTCGCGTAGCCAGCATGCTGGGTCAGTTTTTACATCTTAAACCTATTATCTCAGTTGACCGGGAAGGCGATTACTTTACCTACTGCAAGGCCCGGGGACGTTTGAAATCCATAGAGAAACTGGTGGAAATTGTGGAAAACAAGGTGAAAGAAAAACAGATTAAACTGGCAGTACTGAATGGTGGGGCATCGCAGGAATTCGAGAATTTGGTGGAAAGATTGCGCCAGTTGCCTAATATCAGGGAACTGGTTACCTCGGACATCAGCCCTGCTCTGGGGGTGCATACCGGCCCTGGCCTGCTGGGCATAAGTTTTTACGAAGTATAAGCACTAAACAAAAAAACCGGCGAGAATGCATCAGGCATCTCGCCGGTTTTTGCATAGAAAATAGAGGCGGAGGCTGTATCGCAGTACGGCTTCCGCTTTAATTTAGTAATTGTAATTATTTACCATCATGTTATATAATACCAGTATCAACTTATAAAGGAGAATTGCGTTGCCGGTCAAAAAGATTTGTCTATTTAGCCTTACAATAGTTACCTGCCTGTTATTTGTTTTCTCACCTTTAATGCAGGCTAAAACCTGCTCCCATTCTAATCAGACTACCATTAGCGCTCTTCAGGCGATGCTTAATAGTTTTGAACTCTACTACTCTTATCTAAATGATACCGAAATAAAGCAAGGCTACTACTTACCACTGCATGGCAAAACCCGGGCAGAAGCTATTGACTACCTGAGGGAAGGATTTGAAGAGAATCTGGCTACGGCCATAGTGGACGAGTACACCTGTTTCATACCAGTGCTTGACTGCCTGGCTATTAAGCCCGGTGACGGCCTGCCAGTACTTAATAAGGACGACATTCCCTATCTTAGCTGTAATAAAATCAGTAATAAGCATATAATTTTTTCCCGGGAATTCACTGGATGTTACTCTCCTGTTGACCGTTACCGTTACCAGGTAGAAATGCAACTATATCAAGACCACTGGAAAATATCCGCCCTTAGCCTGAAGAAACTCTGAGCAGATAATAGACGCTGCCTATGTTATCCATGAAATTTTGTTTTTACAGCAGGAAATGAGGTATAAACTATAGAAATAGGTTCACAGTATTAATTAGAAAATAGGGTGCTGGTAGCAGAAGGAAGAAGCATTGCAATTAGCAGTGGTAACCCATAGTAGCGTGGTTAATTAAGAATTAAGGTATGTGAAAGGCGTGAACTGGTTGAATAAGTATTATGTTGTTGACAAATCCCGTTATACAGAGAACTGGCCCCTCTTGGCGCTTTTATTTCTTGGCGCCATCCTGGCCTGGTGGCAAATATCGTCACTCGCAGGTGCAGTGCTGGCGGGGTTAGGATTTATAATAATGCTGGTAAATGAGCAGCGGGGAAAGAAAAAGAAAGGCAACTCCATAGAAGTTTTAGAAAAATGCATAATATTTAACGAAGATGGCAAGAGTCGCAGTGTTGCATTTAATGAAATAAAGAAAGTAAAGTATAGTAACGGTCTATCCGCTGGAGATCCAGCCATATTAATAGAAACGGGAATTAACAAACATAAAATTCAACCTTCACACTATGAAAACAGCCAAAAACTGCTTCAACAATTACAGAGCAAGTTTTCTGCTTTTAACTGTACCATAGTTAAATAATACGACTACGCCTTTTCATGGGACTTTTACAGCCCTGCTGCATTTATATCGCTGGGCAAGTTATCTTCCCTTGCCCGGGAGATTCTCTCCAGTATATCTGCAGTCTCTTGCTTGTTTAACCGCCCGCTTATCTTAACCTTGCTACTTTGTTGCAAGTCAATGGTAAGGTTTGTTTTTAATGGGTTCCCATGCTCATCAGTCATAATTTCGATTATGGGCCTGGTCATGTTAAACCGGTTTGCTGATGTAACTACAGCAATGCGACCATCGTTAAGACGAATGAGGCTACCCATCGGATAAACAGCTATATTGGAAGTGAAAGCATCGACAATATCAAGATCGAAATAAGTATTCTGCAAACCTTTTAATACAGTCAAACCATCTGTGGTGGAATAAGCCTTGCGGTACGGGTGGTCGGATATAACCGCATCAAAAGTGTCTGCCACTGCTGTTATTTTGGCATATTCCACTATCTCCTTACTCCGTAACCCCCGGGGATAACCGCTTCCATCCACCCGTTCATGATGCTGATAGGCTATATGGGTGGCTGTAGTAGACAGTTCATGGTAATTGCGGAGAATATTAAAACCTATTATCGGATGTTCTCTTATGGCCTCCATTTCCTGCTGGTTTAAAGCTCCTGGATTATTGATTATAGAACGATCGATGGTAACCATTCCGATATCATGCAAAAGTGCACCCAGTCCCAGATCCATTATATTACCCTCGGGATAACCCAGGCTGAGACCGGTCATAATGGCGTAAATGGAGACATTTATCGGGTGAAAAAAATAGTAGTCCTCCTGGCTGCGAATCTCTTCCTTCTGAATTAAGATGTTACGGTTAAGAACAACCTCATCGATAAGAAGATTTACGCTTTTCCGCAAGGATGTCATTTCCAGCGCTTTACCGCTGGAAAACGCATTTAATGAATGTTTCAGTGTAGAAGATACAGTTGTCAGCACCTTATTCGATACTATATCTTCTGCTTCCATATCCACCAGGTTATCCTTAACAAAAACGGAGGCAATGCCCAGTTCCTGCAATTTCCGAATAAGATTTGCTGTAATCTCAGTATTCTGAGTAATAAGTGTTCGCCCCTCGCTACCCATGACGGTTCTTGCCACTATCATTCCTGCATGCAATTCCTCTGTATAAACCCTTTTCATACAATTCCCCCCAAGACCCTAATAGGCATCTGTTTTTTTATTGCCTGGATAATACGAATTCTATATCACAGGAGTTTTGTTATCAGGTTACCCTGGATGAAGCATATTTTCATCAGCCTTTGGTCACTATTTCTACGGGACTTTCCTCGTTTAATAGGACTATACCTGACCTATTGCTGGGAAAAAGGTTAGGCTTAATACATGCTTATTCTCCTGCCCTTGTTGTAGGACATCGGGTAGGAAGTAAAATGGGACAAAAAAAGAGGGGTCTCACTAACCCCTCTTTTGTGTTGGCATGTCGACTTAATAGCGATTACGCCTTGCCTGATAACAATCTCTACAATAGACTGGTCTGTCCCCACTGGGTTCAAACGGTACTGTAGTCTCCTGACCGCAATCAGCACAGACAGTGGAGAACACCGGGCGATCTTCTCTGGAACGAGAACTATAGCCGTTACGTTGCTGCTTACGTGCTCTTCTGCAATCCGGGCAACGACCTGGTTCGTTCTGGAAACCCTTTTCCGCGTAAAATTCCTGCTCCGACGCTGAGAACAAAAACTCGTTACCACAATCCTTACAAACTAGATACTTGTCTTCTAACATTAATTCATCTCCCTTCCGGGATTACTCTTGGACTTAGTTTTCCCCAAAAAGGAGATCCCTTCAAGAACAAGGCAAAGAAATTATAGCCTAAACCTGATCTAATTGTCAAATTTCTTCATTCAGAAAACTTACCCAATAAAACTCTGCTACCGGCTGCGATAAAATCAGGTATCGCCATCGTAAGCCCTGATTATTAGAAATACTGGTGAACGGGCCAACATGGAAAGGCGCAGCACCTTCTACATCTGCCGTATAGTCGGAGACCAAAAATCACTTCCTTTCCCGTGGATTCACCACATGGATAGAAAGTGATCTTAAATCTGTATTCGGGTTTTAGGATTGACACCTGTATTTGATGTTAGTTATCATCCTTATAAATCCCGAAATATAAGCTATGGTGGGCGATGACAGGCTCGAACTGCCGACCCCCTGCTTGTAAGGCAGGTGCTCTCCCAACTGAGCTAATCGCCCTTAAAATGGTGACCCCTGGGGGACTCGAACCCCCGTTACCGCCGTGAAAGGGCGGTGTCTTAACCGCTTGACCAAGGGGCCGTAACAGATGTCGGAAGTCGGATGCAGAGGCCAAATTCGTTGCATTGTCTAAGCAAAATCTCTTATTAAGATTCTGACATCCTACTTCCGAGCTCTGACTTCTTAAAATGGTGGGCCTACCAGGACTCGAACCTGGGACCAACCGGTTATGAGCCGGTAGCTCTACCAACTGAGCTATAGGCCCGGAATACCACGGAACCCCGCAAGAGTTAGTATACCAAAATATCTCTTAAAAGGTCAATAGCAAAACTCTGTTGTTTTACGGGGTTTCTGTCAAATAAAAAGCGGTAACTTTATAGGGTTACCGCCGGAAATTTTCACTGGCTCCCCGAGTAGGATTCGAACCTACAACCCTCCGGTTAACAGCCGGATGCTCTACCGTTGAGCTATCGAGGAATGCCCCAACGAGAAACATTATATCTTCCTACAGGCCAATTGTCAACCAACAATCGCCTTTATTCAATATAATCCTTGAGTTTTTTGCTCCGGGAAGGATGCCTTAGTTTACGTAGAGCTTTGGCTTCTATCTGCCTGATTCTCTCCCGGGTAACTCCAAATTCCTGGCCTACTTCTTCCAGAGTACGGGGTCTGCCATCGTCCAATCCAAACCTTAAGCGCAAGACCTTCTCTTCCCTTTCGGTTAGAGTATTGAGGATACCGTCCAGGTGCTCTCGCAGTAGCACAAAGGAGGCTGATTCCTCAGGAGATTCTGCATCTTCATCAGTTATAAAATCACCTAGATGGCTGTCATCTTCCTCTCCAATAGGAGTTTCCAGTGAAACCGGTTCCTGGGCTACTTTCATGATTTCTATTACCCTTTCCACCGGGATATCCATTTCCAGGGATACTTCAAATGGTGTAGGTTCCCTACCCAGTGTCTGTAAAAGGCTTCGCTGCACCCGAGACAACTTGTTAATGGTCTCTACCATATGCACCGGTATGCGGATAGTACGAGCCTGGTCAGCTATAGCACGAGTTATTGCCTGCCTGATCCACCAGGTGGCATAAGTGCTAAATTTGAACCCCTTACGATAGTCAAATTTCTCTACTGCCTTCATGAGACCCAGGTTACCTTCCTGAATTAAATCCAAAAAGAGCATACCTCTTCCCACGTAGCGTTTGGCAATACTAACAACCAGCCTGAGGTTAGCCTCAACCAGTTGCTTTTTGGCATCTTCATCACCATTTTCTATTCTATGGGCGAGATTTATCTCCTGATCCGCGGTAAGCAAAGAAACTCTTCCAATTTCCTTTAAATACATGCGTACCGGGTCATCAATTTCAACGCCATCAGGAACGACCACTTCTTCAGTTTCCACACTTTCCTGGTCACCCTGTTCATCTGCTTCGGCATCAGTATCAGTTTCGTTACCCACATTTATACCCAGGGATTGGAGGTGTTCCAGTATGTCTTCCAAATTATCTGCTCCCAGGCTGAATTCATTCAGGTCTTCAACAATCTCTTCATAAGTAAGATTCTTTTTCTTTTTCCCTTTTTCAGCCAGGGCACTTATTGTTTCTGCCAGCTTTCTATCCAGTTTCATTATTATATCCCCCCTTCCCGGGTTTCGTTTAAAAAGCTATCCAGGTTAAGTACGAATTTTAACAAGTGTTCAAAATCTCCTTCTACTTTGAGAAAATTAATGTGTTGATATATCTTTTGCCAGCGGGCTTCCATCTTTAAGGCTTGCACGCGGTGAATAAATTCGTTGACCTTGGCTTCTTCGACATTCATTTCTTCCATCAGGAAAATAATTTTGGCATAGGTCGCTGCCATACCTTCCTGCTGCATTATTTCTCCCAGCTTCACGAGCCTTTCTTCCTGGTTCCCTTTCAATTGGTCATAAATATTAATTATGTCTTTGTATTCGGATCGCGCTAAGAAGTTTAGACCCAGGCTGCCTTTAATCGCGGCAAATGTTTTCTCATCCTTTAGCATAGCTGCCAATATTTTCTCATCTTTGCTATAATTGCCGTACTGTATATTATCTCTAGATATTTGAGTTTTATTCCTATCCATCGGGTTCTGACGCTTGTTTACCACCTGGAGTTCCCGGTAGATTAAATTAGGTTCCATCAATAGTTTTTGAGCCAGGATTTTTACGTAATAATCTTTTTCAATCGGACTTTTCAGATTGTTAATAGCGTTTTTTAGGGCATCAACTATTTTGACTTTTGTCTCTAAATTAAGCGTCTTTTCCTCTTTAAGATATCTATTTATTTTAAATTCTATATGACTAAACTTATTATTCTGTATATATTGTAAAAATTCCTCTTTTCCGCTTATCTCTAAAAAATCATCCGGATCTTTACCTGCAGGCAAGGTTACCACCTGAACTTTCAAAGCTTCTTGTGCCAATATATCAATGGCCCTGAGGGTTTCTCGCTGTCCCGCCTCATCACCATCATATAGAATCAGTACATTTTCGGTGTACCGGCATAAGAGCCGGGCTTGTTCGCGGGTTAGTGCCGTTCCCAGTGAAGCTACACAATTATTTATCCCGGCCTGCTGCAATTTAATACAGTCCATGTATCCCTCCAACAGTACCGCCTCATTAGTGGAGCGTATGGCCTGACGAGCCTGATAGAGCCCGTAGAGAACTTGCCGTTTGGAATAAAGCTCAGTTTCCGGTGTATTAATATACTTGGGTAAAGTATCGTCCAGGACTCGTCCGCCAAAACCAAGGATGTCCCCGTTGTATTGAAAAATAGGAAACATCAGGCGCTTGCGAAAAAGGTCATAATAGCTGTTCCTGTTTTCATTACGTTTAATTAAGCCGGATAATTTCACGTATTCCTGGGAAAAACCCTTCTGCAGTAAGTATTCCTCTAATCTGTTCCATTGATCAGGGGCATATCCCAATTTATAGGCCAGAACGGTCTCCTGTTTTATCCCGCGATTTTCCAGGTACTTCCGGACTATTCCACCCGGCGGGCTTAATAACATCTGGTGGTAAAATTCTGCTGCTGCCTGATTAACTTCTATTACCTTTTTACTCTGTTCCTGCTCCCTACTGCCACCAGTAGATACCAGCTTTATTCCTGCCCGGGCTGCCAGCATCTCCAAAGCTTCCCTGAAATTCAGGCCATCACGCTTCATGACAAACGAAAAAATGTCCCCGCCAGCATGACAGCCAAAACAATAAAACATATTGCGCTCCGGAGTCACGCTAAACGAAGGGGTTTTTTCCGCGTGAAACGGGCATAGCCCCCAGTAGCGGTTACCTTTACGGCTTAGCTTGACCGTCTCGGCAACAATATCTACGATGTCCAGGCGCTCAGCGATTTCCTGGCTTACCCGATTATCATATGTGGTCATTTATCTTCACCAATATTCTATATTAAAAAGAATGTTCCTTCTGCATGGTCGATTTTTGTCTCTTCTTTGTGCTTTTGTTCATATTTCATAATGTCTATTTATTCTACAAACAGCGTGTTTCTCCTTTATGGAATAATAAGAAAATAGAAGTGGGATTGGAAACAGGGGTGGAAATACAAAAACGTCTCCCCTGGTTCCCTGTTTACACATCTACATCTATAAATCTGCGAGCATCTGGAATCAGGGACTGAGGTATATAAATATCTTTGAATAAACTTACACAGTAAGCATCACTCATCCCTGATATATAGTCGGCCACTGCCCTTTCCAGGCCTTCTTCATCAGCTATCTCACGATAAACCTGGCTCATCTTCTCGGGATAGCGGTGGTAATAGTTAAAAAGGTGTTCCAGAACAAATGCCGCCCGGCTACGTTCTGCCTGGCAGACGGTTCCGGTATATATGGCATCAAACATAAAATGACGTAATCCTTTTAAGGCCGTTTCAACCTCGTCTCCCGGAGCCACCCGGACATTATCATCTTGCTCCATCAGTTTTCGGGTGTTATGGATAGTATTACTTACCAGGGTAGCAATACGTTTACTATGGCTGTTTCCCAGTACCTCCAGGTATGGGCGCGGTATATCCTCAATAACCAGTAATCCGGCTCGGATGGAATCATCTATATCATGCTGCACATATGCTATTTTATCGCTTAAGCGAATAACCTGCCCCTCCAGAGTTGCAGCTAAAGGTCCATCCTGGCCATAACCACTGTGATGAAGTACCCCATCCAAAACTTCCTGGCTCAAGTTTAACCCTTTGCAGGTTTTACGCTGTTCTACCCTGGTAAGCACCCGTATGCTATTCTCATTATGGCGAAATCCGGTACTTAACAGTTCGTTTAGCACTTGTTCTCCGGCATGAGCAAACGGGGTATGGCCAACATCATGGGCCAGGGCAATAGCTTCAATTAAATCTAAATTAAGGTTGAGCCCGGCGCCAATGGTACGTGCAATCTGGTTTACTTCCAGGGTATGGGTAAGGCGGGTACGATAGTGATCTCCCGGAGGAGCTATGAAAACCTGGGTTTTGTGTTTTAATCGGCGAAAAGATTTGGAATGAATTATCCGGTCGCGATCAACCATAAAACAGGTGCGAATAGGGTCCGGTTCTTCATAGATTTGGCGACCGGCAGATTTAATAGCCGACCTGGCCAGGGGACTTAATAAAGCAGCCTCCCGTTGCTCTATCTCTTCCCGGATTAACATAGTAATTCACCCCCCTAAAATTCACGCGGATCGCGTACCCATAGGGCACACTGATGTTCGCTACCGCTCACTATTAAGGGAGCGGATTATATTAGGATTTACGCGGATTCTTTATAAAATAATACGGGGTATTTCAACGATAATTCAGAATTAAAATACTACCTCTTTCTCAACCTGGTAGTCGCCCGGGCCACTTCGAATATTCGCTTACCCATAATACGGCTGCGTTGGATAGCGTTATCGTCCTCCTCGGCAGGACGCTGGGCTGCCGCACCCATATGACCGCAATCATCTTCCCCATAACCGTCACCGACAATTATCATTCCATGAACCAGCATAATATCATGCATAGCCCGGATAGTAGTCTCCTGACCTCCGAAGCGGGAGGCACCGCAGGTAATGGCTCCCCCAACCACGTTAAGCAGCTTTTTTTCTGTCCTCAAGGCCCGGCTTTTATCAAAAAAGGTTTTCAGCTGAGCGGAAACTGTACCAAAATATACCGGGCTACCCAGTATTAAACCGTCGGCTCGGGAAATTAACTCGTAGGCATTGGCCAGTTCTTTGTTTTTATAGCATTTTCCGGTACAGGGGGAAGAGCAAGCCACACAGAAGGGGTTTCTCTGATCCTTAAAAATCTCCCGGCAATATAAAACCTCGGTATCAGCACCCTGTGTAGCACACTCATCCAGGGCTTGTTGCAACAAAAAAGAGGTATTCCCTTCACTATTGGGACTTCCATTAATAGCTACAATTAATAGTTTTGGCATTATATCACTTCCTTATTATTGTTCTATACTACAGGCAGAGGGAAAATCCCTGCTGCGCCAAGTAGAGGTAAATACCTATAACTTATTTTTTGAACATATAATCTATGGTTATTTTTACAGGTTATGGTTGTTTTCCTCTAACTATTAATATATTCTTATATCAATTAATAAGTATAATTTATACCATTCTCTATTTTTTTTAAAATATAGTACTAGGGTGTGGACTTTGAGACATAAATCAAAAAACAAGTTTAAAGTTTCCAAAAAAGCCGATGGGGTTTACCTGCGTATAGATAGTGCCAATATAAACAGCCATGAGATTATCAACTATTTATATCAGCTCAATATTATACCTTCCCAGGAATTATTAGGTCGGATTTTAAATAGCAGACCCGGCTCAGAAATATTTCTTGATCAGGTGGCCCCGACAGATGACCAACTATACAATTTGAATCTTATTCTTGATGATTCTGTTGGTCTTAATATAGTTATGAGTCCTGACCGCATGCAGGCTCATCTGACTATAACCAGTCAAACCAATAGCAACATCAGTGAACAGTACATCCTCAACCAATTGCAAGAGGTAGGGATTTGTTTTGGCGTTAATAAGCAGGCAGTAAAGGAAGCTGTGCTTAATCCTGGTAAGCAAGTTGAAGTAGCCCGGGGAAGGTATGCAATCGACGGCCGCGATGCCCATATAGATTACCTGTATCAAAAACCGGAAATTAAACCGGTACTATGTGAAGATGGTACGGTTGACTACTATGACCTGGGATACATTGTACCTATTCAAGCAGGGGATATTATTGCCCGGCGCCAGTCAGCCGTACCTGGGCAACCGGGTATGGATGTAACCGGTCAAGTAATTCCTGCTAGAGACGGCCGAAACTTCAGGTTTAAGGTGGGAAAAGGAGTCATTGTCAATAACGACTATGCTCTGGCTGAAATTGATGGTGCTCTGTCCTGGTCCAATGACACTATCCAGGTTACCCGGGTATTAATAATACCCGGAGACGTTGACTTTAGTGTGGGAAACATTTCTTTTATGGGCAAAGTCCTGGTTCAGGGTAATATAAAAGAAGGCTTTTTAGTAGAAGCAGACGAGGATATAGAAGTACGAGGGGGCATAGATAATGCCAGGGTAGTTTCCCGCCGGGGCTCTATTACGGTACATAAAGGTGTTATCGGAAGCAAAACCTGCCTTACCGCCAGTAAGAATATAGCGGCCAAGTTTGCTCAGGAAGCCACACTGGAAGCTGGTCAGAATGTTTATATTAATGAATACATACTGCGTTGCCAAATAAAAGCTGGAGATTCAGTCCTGCTCCAGGGGCGCCGGGGGATTGTTCTGGGGAATAATTCCGTATTAGCACGAGCCAAGATTAAGGTGGCCAATATTCAAAATTGCAAATCCCTTGATCTACGGGTAGAGGGAATTAACCGTCACCTCTACTATAAACAGGTTAGGGATCTTAATTCCAGGATTGTAAAACTGGAAGACAGTATGGGGGTACTATCGGATGTAATTAGAACTTACCGTACCAATCTTGATGACCCCCATACTCTGGTTAAATTACAGCAATACCTCCCGGAATATATTCACCTTACTGAGGAATATAACCAGCTGGTAGAACAACGTAGCAGTATAGTAGCTATCCTCCGGAGTACCAGGGGGGACGGGATGATAGAAATAGGTGGGGGTCTGGAGGCGGGTATGCTTTTTACTATTAAGAATGAACCGGTAGTATTAAAAGAACGCCTGCGTAATATTAGAATGTACTACGACACAGATGAGAAAAAGATAATTACTATTACTGATAAGTCCTAACCTGGTATTGTTTTAAAAAGCCTGGAAAAACGCATGAGTTTCCAGGCTTTATTTATGAATCCGTCCTAAAATTGCAACCCAGGGCGAACACATGGGTTCGCCCCTACAGTTTCCCAGTCCCCTCATCGCGAGGGTAGTACATCCTACCATTTTCATCGGCGGTTATGCCCTTCGGAAATGGGTGGGTAATTAGCCGTTATTTAGTTTGGCCTGGGCTGCTGCCAACCGGGCTACCGGTATACGATAGGGTGAACAGCTTACATAATCCAGTCCGATTATATGGCAAAACTCTATGGAGCTTGGTTCTCCCCCATGTTCCCCGCAGATACCCATAAGTATGTCCATTTTCACTCCCCGGGCTTTTTTCTCCGCCATCTGCATCAGGCTGCCAACACCCTTGCGATCTAAAACCGCAAAAGGATTATCCTTTATAATCTTTTTATCCAGGTAAACTGGTATAAATTTACCTTCAGCATCATCACGGCTAAAGCCAAAGGTAGTCTGGGTCAGGTCGTTGGTACCAAAAGAGAAGAACTCCGCTTCGGCTGCCAGCTCGTCAGCAACTATACAGGCCCGCGGAAGTTCCAGCATGGTTCCCAGGGCAAATTCCAATTCTACGCCACTCTCCGCCTTAACCTGTTCATATACATCGAGGATCTCATCTTTAAGAGAGACAAATTCGGCCACATCCATAACCAGAGGTATCTCAATCTCAGCAAAGGTCTCTACTTTTTCCTGCTGTAAACGAACCATAGCCTCAAAAATGCCCCGCGCCTGCATTCGGTATATTTCCGGGAAGGTTAAGCCCAGGCGACATCCTCTATGACCCAGCATGGGATTAGCCTCACTGAGGCTCTCAATTTTCTTTAACAATTCCTGTTTGTTCCTAATCATGGCTTCATCGGCTTTTTTAAATTTCATTTCCACTATTTCTACCAGCAGTATTTCCTTATGGGGTAGGAATTCATGCAGAGGTGGATCGAGCAGGCGAATAGTTACCGGATATGGTGCCATAGCCTTCAATATTCCGTAAAAGTCCTCCCTCTGGAACGGAAGCAGCTTCGCCAGGGCTTTTTCCCGCTGCTCCAGGCTCTCCGCCAGAATCATATCCTGTACGTGCGGGAGTCGTTCCGGGGCCATAAACATATGTTCAGTGCGGCACAGACCAATACCGGTAGCTCCAAATTCCCGAGCCCGGGCCGCATCCTGGGGAGTATCAGCATTGGCTCTTACGGCCAATCGTTTAGTCTCATCGGCCCAGCGCAATAGAGTCTCAAACTCATCAGAAAGGGTAGGCTCTATCATGGAAACCTCACCCAGCATTACCCGACCGGTAGCCCCGTCTATGGTAATAATGTCACCTTCTCCAACTACCAGTCCGCCCACATAGAAACAGTTACTGTTAGCATCCAGCTTAATAGTTTCACAGCCACAAACACAGGGCTTGCCCATACCCCGAGCTACCACCGCAGCGTGGGAGGTCATTCCTCCCCGGGAGGTTAAAACCCCCTGGGCATAGATGATGCCATGGATATCATCAGGAGTAGTTTCACTTCTGACCAGAACTACTTTTTCGCCGGCCCCGCCAAGTTTTTCTGCCATATCAGCATCAAAAATCACTTTGCCAGAGGCGGCTCCAGGGGAAGCAGGAAGTCCCACCGCAATGGGCTCTAGCTTTACGCTGTTATCTATCTGCCTATGTAGGAGTTGATTAATCTGTTCCGCATCCACCCTGAGCAATGCTTCTTTTTTATTTATCAACCCCTCATTAACCATATCAACCGCAACTTTAACTGAAGCCCGGGCGGTGCGCTTACCATTTCTGGTCTGCAACATGTAAAGGGTTCCTTTTTCTACGGTAAACTCAATGTCCTGCAAATCACGATAGTGTTTCTCCAATTTCTCACAGGTATCAACAAACTGCTGGTAAACTGTCGGCAGTTCCTCCTGCAAGCAAGATATAGGCTTGGGAGTACGAATACCGGCCACCACATCTTCTCCCTGGGCATTAATCAGAAACTCACCATATAGCTTACGCTCGCCGGTGGAGGGATCACGGGTAAATGCTACCCCGGTACCACAGTCCTGTCCCATATTGCCAAAAGCCATACACTGTACATTTACTGCCGTTCCCAAATTATCATCTATTTTGTTCAGGCGGCGGTAAACAATGGCCCTTTGATTATTCCAGGAATTAAACACCGATTTAACCGCCAGAACCAACTGCTCCCTGACATCCTGGGGAAAATCAAAACCCTCCTCTTGTTTTATCAGGGATTTATATTCGGTAATTATCTCCTGTAGCTCAGCAGCTGGAATTTCGTAGTCAAAGATAAGGCGGAGCTTACGTTTATATTTCTCCACAATTTCGTCAAACAGGCTATGATCCAGTTCCAGAACCACATTACTAAACATCTGGATAAAGCGCCGGTAACAATCATAGGCAAAGCGTTCATCACCGGTAAGAGCGGCCAGACCCAAAACACTTTCATCATTAAGACCCAGGTTGAGAATAGTATCCATCATACCCGGCATGGAAACAGCAGCTCCGGAACGAACTGAAACTAGTAAGGGATTATCTTTTTTGCCGAAGCCCTTACCGGTCTGCTCCTCCAGGTTGGCCAGAGCACCAAAAACTTGATCCAACACACCGGGGGGAAATTCATTTCCAGAAGCCAGGTACTGGTTACAGGCTTCTGTGCTTATAGTAAATCCAGGAGGAACGGGCAGACCAATACGAGTCATTTCAGCCAGGTTGGCACCTTTGCCCCCCAGCAAAGAACGCATATCCGAATTCCCCTCTTCGAACATATAGACATATTTTTTGCTAGACATTGCTCAACCTCCTATAGTAGATTTCCAATATTTTGCTGGCAGTCTCTTCCACCGCCCGGTTAGTTACATCAATTACCGGGCAACCCAACCTTTTCATAATTCCCCTGGAATACTCGATTTCTTCCAGTATGCGTTCAGGATTAGCATAACTGGCCTGACCTTTTAAACCCAGCGTCTTAAGCCTTTCCGCCCGGATATGATTTAACTGTTCCGGGTTTATGGTTAAGCCAATAACCTTGCCCCGTTCCACTTTAAAGAGTTCTTCCGGTGGGGTTACTTCAGGAACCAGCGGGACATTGGCAACTTTAATGCGTTTATGGGCCAAATACATGGACAACGGTGTTTTTGAAGTGCGGGAAACCCCTACCAGTACTATATCAGCCAGGCTAATACCACGCGGGTCTTTGCCGTCATCGTAACGAACGGCAAATTCCACAGCTTCCACCCGGCGATAATACATTTCGTCCACCTTACGTAACAGGCCTGGTTCTCTTTTAGGCTCTATGCTGCTAACCTTTTTGAAAGCCTCAATTAAGGGGCCGACAATGTCTACACATACCACATTATACTTACCAGCCTCGGCTCTCAAGTGTTCGGCCAGCTCATCTATGACCAGGGTATAGGCAATTATGGAATTGTTACTGCTAGCCTGATGTACGATCTCATCCAGGGTATCAGTATCAGATATGTTAGGTATTCTTCTGATTTCCATAGTACCTGAGTTAAACTGGCTGGCCGCTGCACGAACAACCATCTCCGCAGTTTCCCCGATAGAATCAGATACTATAAATACTTTGGGTAAATGATCCAGCAAAGCAAAAACCTCCATTTTCCGGCTAAATGTCCGAACCCCATACTGACCCGGAACAACCATTAATATGAATAACCAATGCTAGCGACTATCACTGGCCAGATCCAAGAAAAGGCGCGCTATATTGGTCTTGGTAATCTTGCCTACTACCTCCAGCTTCTCATCCCCTTCCGGGTTGATATAACTCTTTACCACTGGAAGGCTGTCAACCTCATGCTCAACAATTCTCTTAACCGCATCCACAACCGTATCATCAACTCCTGCCGTAACTATATTAGGCATACGGGTCATAATTATACTTACCGGCATTTTATGAATGTCCGCATGTCCCAGGGTAGTTTTAAGAAAATCTTTCCGAGATACAACTCCACTGAGGAAGTTCTCTTCGTCAACAATAAATATACTGCCGGTGTCCTCCATAAACAGGGTGACAATTGCATCGTATATACTGCAATTTTCCTTCATTATTACTGGCATGGACTGTACATCCCTGACCCGGTATTGATTGAGTATTCTTTTTAGTTCATTGCCAAAACCTTCGGATTTAAAGGTGTAGCCCACCCGTGGTTTAGCTTCTAAAAATCCAGACATGGTAAGTACAGCCAGGTCTGGACGCAAGGCAGCCCTGGTCACATTTAAAAGCTCGGCTATTTTTTCACCGGTAATAGGACAATCGTTTTTAACTATTTCCAGGATTTTCTCCTGCCTATCACTTAGTTCGATATTATCCACCGCCTATTATGTGCTATACTTTTTAGCTTAAAAGGCACTAATTATATATACTATATCATTTAAAAATATCCTGTTGAAGAGATTTTTTTATATCACGATTTTTGAGAAATCAGCAATGAAATTACATAAATTGGCTATCGCTTTCAACAGGCCCAGACGGGCAGCTTTCAGTTCTGCAACATCAACCATTACCATTACTGCGTTAAAGAAATCATCCACTTCAGGGCGCAACTGTGCCAGCATTTTACAGGCACCCAGGTAATCGCGGGCATTAATGCTACGGTAGACATCGAACTTAATGAGATTAAAATTGCGATTAAGATTAATTTCACTCTCATCTACCAGTACTTCTACATTTATACTGTCATCTCCCCATTTTTTAGTCAGATTGTGACAGCGATTGTAGACCACCATAAAATCTTCGAATATCTCAGACTGGCGCAATTCCTGCAGGGCTTTTATGCGGGTGGAAATATCGGTAATATCATGAGAAGATACAGCCAGAGCAGCATCGATAAGATCATAAGAATACCCCCGTTCCAGTAGTACCCCGCGCATTCGCTGCACAATAAACTCCATTACCTCGGATATGGTATCCTCACGGCTGCTGTCTGTTTGAATGGCAGCAAAATTATCATAGGCCTTGCCCACCAGAGCTGCCAGATCCAGACTGAGCCCGCTATCCAGAATAATGTGTACTATACCCATGGCCTGGCGCCTTAAAGCATATGGATCCTGGGAGCCGCTGGGTTTTATGCCGATAGCAAAACAACCTGCCAGGTTATCAATTTTCTCGGCCAGACTTAAAACCTTACCGCTCTCGCTGGCCGGTAAAATGTCCCCCGCCGAACGAGGCAGGTAATGCTCAAAAATAGCCTGGCTAACTTCCGCTTGCTCCCCGCTCTTTATAGCATAGTACCGGCCCATTATTCCCTGCAGCTCAGAAAACTCAAAAACCATACTGCTTACCAAATCTGCTTTACATAATAGGGCCGCGCGTTTCAGGGTAGCTGCATCGCTTAAACCGCAGGCTTCACCAATAGACACGGCCAGAGTCTGCAGCCGCTCCACCTTATCCATAATACTGCCCAGGCGCTCGTGAAAGAGTACCTCTTTAAGGCCGGTTACCATATCTGCCAGGGGCTTACGGGTATCCTCATTCCAGAAAAACAGGGCGTCTTCCAGGCGAGCCTTTAGCACTCTTTCATTACCGGCCCTGACCATATCGAGGCTGTAATCAGTTCCATTACGTACCCCGATAAAACCGGGCATAAGTTGCCCTTGATTATCGAAGACCGGAAAATAGCGCTGGTGCTCAATCATGGATGTAGTCAATACTTCCGGCGGTACCTGCAAATAGGACGGAGAAAACTGGCCATAAAAAGCGGTCGGGTATTCCAAAAGATAAGTTATCTCCTCCAGCAGATCCTCATTTTCCATAGGCCG
>JAQUGU010000094.1 GCA_028683995.1 Syntrophomonadaceae bacterium
CGGTTCCATCCAGCTCCACCTGTACCAGTATTTCCGTTTCCCCGGTTTTTCTATGAATTTCTCCCACCCTGGTCAATTCTTCCATAATCTATTTCCCCTTTCTCACCCTGACCGAATTGGCATGAGCAGTCAATCCTTCAACCATGGCCAGTTTTATTATGTCATCGGCGTCTTCCTGGATACCTTCTGGCGAATAATAAATCAGGCTGGATGATTTCATAAATGTATCCACACTTACCGAAGAATAAAAGCGGGCAGTCCCACCGGTGGGCAGGATATGGTTAGGGCCGGCATAGTAGTCCCCAACCGGTTCCGGGGTATACTGCCCCATGAATATGGCACCGGCATTATGAATCTTCGACAGGAGGGCAAAGGGATTTTCCACCATTAATTCCAGGTGCTCAGGTGCTACCAGGTTAGCAATTTTACAGGCTTCTTGGATACTGGAGGTTAGAATCAGGGCCCCGTAGTCCGTGAGTGATTTTGCAATAATTTCACGCCGGGACATTCCCTCTATCTGGCGTTTTAACTCTGCTTCCACCCGGGCAATTAAATCTTCACTATCGCTTAGCAGTATACTGCGAGCCAGGACATCATGTTCGGCCTGAGACATCATATCAGCCGCCAGATAAACCGGGTTGGCCTGTTTATCAGCAATAATTAATATTTCGCTGGGGCCGGCCAGCATATCAATATTCACATCACCATAGACCATTTTTTTAGCCAGGGTTACATAGATATTTCCCGGGCCACTAATCAGGTCAACCTTTTTTACCGATTCTGTCCCCAGAGCCAGGGCAAAGACTGCCTGGGCTCCCCCCATTTTATAGATTTCACTTATCCCCAGCTCAGCCGCAGCTACCAGGGTATAGGGGTTCATGTTCCCATCCCGGTCAGGGGGACTAACCATAATTATTTCTTCGACCCCGGCTACCTGAGCCGGAATGGCATTCATTAAGACCGAGGAAGGATAGGCTGCAGTGCCACCGGGAACATATATCCCTACCCGTTCTAAAGGGCGGTACAACTGTCCCAATATGTTACCCCGCTCATCCGGTTCCATCCAGGAGTTCCTCACCTGGCGGGAATGAAAGTCCCATATATTTTCAATCGCCGCCCCCAGTGCAAATATATATTCATCATCCACTTTCTCATAAGCAGCTTCAATCTCTTCATCACTCACTAAAAAATTCTCGCGGTTGATGCTGGCTCCATCAAATTTAAGGGTACAAGCAAATACTGCCTGGTCTCCGTTTTCCCTAATCTGCTGGCCTATTTGCGCCACCCGCTCCTCATATTCCTTTAAACTGGCGTTGGCAGATTCAAGAAATTTCTTAAAATCATCGTTTGCAGCTGTAAATTTTCTAATTTGCATTAACTGGCCCCCTTTACTATTTTCTGCATGGTTTCAATCATAGGTTGAATGCGT
The DNA here is from genome assembly GCA_028683995.1 of Syntrophomonadaceae bacterium. Lineage (GTDB taxonomy): Bacteria > Bacillota > Syntrophomonadia > Syntrophomonadales > Syntrophomonadaceae > UBA4844. The sequence goes on from JAQUGU010000094.1 coordinate 1,430, forward strand.
TCATGCCTGGTTCTATAACTTACCCGGTTGGCTATCAAACGAGTAGTTGAATCCATTATTTTCACCAGCTCTACCAGGTTATTATCCCGCAGGGTGCGCCCGGTGGAAACAATATCCACTATAGTATCGGAAATACCCATTATCGGTGCCAGTTCCACATTGCCATGCAGCTTTATAATCTCCACCTGCAGTCCCTGACTGCGGAAGAAGTTTTCTGCCACCGCTGGAAACTTGGTGGCTACCCTTTTGTAATTCAGTTCTTTCAGGCTTATGTCTTTCATCTCTGCTGGAACCGCCACTACAAAACGGCAGTAACCAAATTTCAGGTCTGCCATTTCAAAAACGTCTTTGCCCTGTTCGACAATAACGTCTTTACCTACTATCCCCAGATCGGCCGCACCCTGTTCCACATAAGTGGGGACATCGGTAGGCCGGCACATGATATATTTTATAGCCTCATTTTCATAGTTAAACACCATGTTGCGGCTATCCGGCTCAATGCCTTCTACCGGGAGCAGAGCCTCCTGCAGTAGTTTTAAAGTGGGTTTTAATAAAGTCCCTTTGGAAAGTGCTATAGTCAGGTAATCCATTTGCACACCATTCTCCTCCAATTATTTTTAAGACGCGGTTAAGGGTTTTGAAAATAGAACCTTTTTATAAAAAACCAACCCATGACGGAACGGCACAGGGGCCGTTCCCTACACATCATTGTTCTGCGGGTTTCGCCTTATGGGTATCACAATTCAGGTTGCCGCTTCTAATTCCTGTTCTATTTTCTAATTAACCCCCCGTGGCCGAAGGCCGCAACCAAGTATGAAAATAGTTGCCTGGAATACAGGGAATCCATTGGGGATACGCGGAAAAAATTATTTATTAAAAAATCCGCTCCCTTAATAGCGACCAAAGGAAGCATCAGTGTGCCCTATGGGTACGTAAATCCCGTAATAATCCGCGTCCTTCCGCGTCTATTAAAAGTCTATTTTTATGTCAATCCAAATAAATCAACTTACAGTTCTCTCTTTCCCTTGCTACCTGCTCCAAAGCTTCTCGGCTGCTGCCCAGGACATCCATTTCTACGATGTTTCCCTGTTCTCTCAGCTTTTGTGCCTTATCTACCACAGCCTGAAAGTTGTTTCCTCCCAGCAGACAGCGTTGGGTTTCATTATGCTGCTGCTTTAATACCAGGACCAGACGATCCATACCTAGAGAGAAACCAGTAGCCGGGCAGGGAAAACCGAACTTGCCCATAAGGTTGTCATAGCGTCCGCCCCCCAGCAATCCATAACCCAAATCAGGCGAATATCCTTCAAAAACAATACCGGTATAATAGTCCAATCCCCTGAGCACCCCCATATCCAGTACAATTTTATCCTGCACCCCGGAGACTTTCAGAACGTCATATACTTGAATAAGGTCATTTATGGCAGTAGATGCATTGCGATTTTTCTCAACATAGGGAATACGGTTTAGAACCTCCATTCCCCCGTGCAGTATTGGCAGGGCAGCTATAGTTTCCTTAAGCCCGTCATCTATCGCCATTTCCTCCAGTACCCGGGACAGCTCTACCAGGTCTTTGCTTTCAACCAGGCTTCTTATCAGAGACCTATCCTCTAAATTCATGCCGCTATCGTCCAACAGGCTGTTAAATATACCTATCTGGTTGAGACTGAGCTTAAAGTTATCCAGTCCTATATCCTGCAGGGCCTGTACTGCTATGGTGATTACTTCCGCATCTGCCTTTACTCCCGAAGCTCCCAGCAGTTCTATCCCCAGCTGCCAAAACTCCCGGTACTGGGCTAGATGAGGCTGTACATGGCGAAAAACATTAGCCTGGTAAAACAGGCGCTGGGGGAAGCAGGCGTCCTGCAGATGGGTTGCTGCCAGGCGGGCAATGGATACAGTTATTTCCGGGCGCAGGGAAACTATTCCCCCTTCCCGGTCCATAAACAGAAATAACTCCTGGCGAATATTTCCCCCGGCCCCGTTTTCCACCACTTCCAGGTATTCAAAAGTAGGAGTTATAACCTCCTCATAGCCGTAACTCTGGAACAGCCGGGCAGCTTTATTTTCGATACTGCGCAATTTCTTAACTTCAGCGGGAAGTAAATCCCGTAAGCCTTTGGGTATCTCTTTAATTCTCATTATTTTTCTCTCCGTCCAAGTTTTTAAGCACCCTTTTATAACCTTCAGCACCGTAATTCAGGCAGCGCTTAACCCTGCTGATGGTAGCAGTACTGGCTCCGGTATTGCTGACGATGGTGTTATAGGTAATATCCTGGGAAAGCTGGTAGGCTACCTGTAAACGCTGCGCCATGGCTTTAATCTCGCTGATAGTACAGAGATCATCCAGCAGACGGTAGACATCATCCTCGTTTCTAAGGGTCAACAAGGCCTTCACCAGTATATCGCTATTATCATCTTTCCAGTTGGGTGTATAGGTCATGAGTATTCCCTCCTTAGAGTTACAGCAGCTTATTACCGTTGATTACCAGCTCGAATTCACACTGCAGGTATTCTGCCGCCCGTCGGGACATAAGCATTTTGGTTAGAAATATCTCAAAGTATTCCATTACTGAACAGACCGTAGTATCTATTTCAATTATCATACTGATAACTCGCTTTTCGGCATCTACCTGCAATTCAGAATTGGTAACAGCATAATTAACCCGATCCCGGGGTGTAAATACGGACATATCACGTTTGCGTACCCGTGAGCGGTGAACATCAGATTTGTCTGCCAGAATTAACGCTGCCGCTACGTTATTAACGCTATTACCCCGGGCCTGCTCCTCATGATTGCCTATGGCCCCCATAATTGTCGCTATTTCCCCCGCTTCCATATTCATTTCCAGGAGAATATTAAAAGATAATAAGGCCCCGGACATACCATGCCCATAGCGGTTTATCAGGTTGCCTATATCATGTAAAAACCCGGCTATAGCTCCTAACTCAGCCTCTCTTTCCGGGTATCCCAGGCTGCTTAAAATATGCTGACAGAGCCTGGAAGTCTGCTCCGCGTGATACATGTTATGTTCAATAGCCCCAATACTACCGATATACTCATTTCCGATCTGCATGTACTGTTTTACTACCGGATTAGTTCTTACCATATCCAGTGTTACCACTGTTTCCCCTCCCCCCGGGAATACCTATTCCCTAATATCTTTTAGTATATGTTGAGCCTCCCGGGCTGCCCGGGTATTATCTGGTATGGAGTTTAGTTTCTTAATGGCTACCGCCTGCTTGCCTTCCTGCAGTAGTGTCCTGGCTTCCGAAAGTAAATTCGATGCCGCTTGCTCTCTTTTGGCCTCGACTATCTTCTTATGCATTTTCTGAGAGCGGTCCAGTTTCTCCAGCTGCTGGTAACGGGCAATAGCCTCTTCGTATTTTCCCTCAGCTACCAGGGCTGCACCTTCACTAACTATGCGGTTGGTTTCAATTCGCTCCGGTAAGTCGGTAAGCATATAAATGTACCCACCGGTTATTCCCACCAGGGCAATTATTGATATTATCCGTATTAGTGAGAATTTTGGTTTGTGTACCGCAAAATGCAAGAACACCACAAAAGGCATTCCAAACATAAAGGTAAGTTTCAGGAATTCCCGGGCGGGCAGGCTAAAAATCATCAGAATAATTGCTGCTGCGATACCTAACCTGAAAAAAGGAGACCTCAAACTGCTATACCCCCTGCCGTAAGGATTTGCGACCAATATCGCTGCGGTAATGCATGCCCTCAAAATGTATTTTCTTAAGCTCCTGGTAAACCTGGTCTATGGCTTCTTCCATACTACTCCCCCGCACTGCCAGAGCCAGTACCCGACCACCATTAGTGAGTAACTGTCCATCCTTCCTGGCGGTACCACTATGAAACACCATGGTCTCCCGGTTTAAATTATCCAACCCGGTAATGAGTTTGCCTTTTTTATAATTACCAGGATAGCCTGCAGATGCCAGAACTACACAAATACAAGTTCCGGCTGCAATATTTACCTGGTATCCGGCCAAACGTTTATCTACTGCCGCTTCCAACAGGGGTAATATATCCCCCTCTATCATGGGCATTACCACCTGGGTTTCGGGATCGCCAAAACGGGCATTAAATTCCAGTACTTTCGGCCCTTCTGCAGTTATCATTAAACCGGCATAAAGCACCCCCTGGAAAGGATAGCCTTCTGCTGCCATAGCTTTAAGAACCGGGCTTACAATACTTTTCTCTACTTTCTGGTGCAACTGTGGGGTATAAACGGGAGGATTGACATAGGCTCCCATCCCTCCGGTATTGGGGCCCTGATCATGATCAAAAACCTGTTTATGATCCTGTGCAGAAATCAGGGAAACAAAATCATGTCCATCGCTTATAACGAAGACACTTACTTCCTCCCCATAGAGACACTCTTCAATTACTACTCTTGCTCCTGCTTCCCCAAAACTCTGCTTTAGCATAATACTGTCCAGAGCCTGGTTGGCTTCCTCCCAATCTCTCGCTACCACTACCCCTTTGCCGGCAGCCAATCCATCAGCTTTAATCACCACCATTTTACCCTGGTCAGTGTAAGTACGAACACAAGAACGAGCCCGGTGAATATCCTGGAAAACATCAAAACTGGCAGTGGGGATAGCGTATTTTTTCATCAGTTCTTTGGTAAAAACTTTACTCCCTTCCAAACGGGCAGCGGCAGCAGTTGGTCCAAATATCTTTAAACCAGCTTCCTGAAAACGATCTACTATTCCAGCCATAAGAGGAACCTCGGGGCCAACAACGGTCAGGTGAATACCTTCGCTGCGGGCAAAGCCCAGCAGTTTATCAATATCATCAGCAGCTATATCTATACACTGGGCTAACTCGGCCATTCCCGGGTTACCCGGAGCAGCATAAATTTTTTCTATTTGCGGACTTTGGGCCAATTTCCAAACCAGGGCATGTTCCCTGCCCCCCTGCCCAATAACCAGTACCTTCTTTCCCATCACTAAACCTCCGCTATATTATTTGACGCGGAATCCGCGGAATTTTTAGGGATTTGCGCGGATTAAATTAGGTTAAAATAGAGATAAATACGGACTAACCTTAATTGTACCCAGTAGAATTCTACTCATTATAAACCTACAATCTTTTGATCAATGTTTATTAGCTTGCAAGAGATCCGCGTTAATCCCTGCTAAATCCGCGCGCGAGCGAAGCGAGCCCGCGTCCATTTATTTCCCTTAATGTCTAAAGTGTCTTACCCCGGTAAAGACCATGGCAATGCCGTGCTG
>JAQUGU010000095.1 GCA_028683995.1 Syntrophomonadaceae bacterium
GGTGGTGATTACAATATGGAAAAAGACAGAAATACCAAATGCAATAACTGTGTAGAAGCAAATAAGAAAAACCGGGCCTGGAATGATGAGAGCGCAGTAAAGGAACTTACGGTTCGTCTTAATCGTATCGAGGGCCAGATACGGGGAATCAAGAGAATGATTGAAGAAGGGGTTTATTGTGATGATGTTTTAAATCAAATAACTTCAGCCCAGTCGGCTCTTAATGGAGTAGCCAAACTGCTTTTACAGAAACATATGAAGTCATGTGTTAAAGAACAACTGCTATCAGGTGACGACCAGGTTATTGATGAAGTCTTGACCACTTTTTTTAGAATGATGAGATAAATTGGATTTAATGGTATTGCCAATAGTTATTATTGGTTTGGGCAATATTACCTATAACCGATTAGTGGAAGGAGGTGTCGTTTATGGAGCAAGTAGTCTTAAATGTTGAGGGAATGAGTTGTCAGCATTGCAAAATGGCGGTAGAAAAGTCATTACAAAACCTTTTCGGGGTAACCAAGGCAGAAGTTGACCTGGTCGCAAAGACGGTAAAAATATCTTACGAAACGGAGAAAGTATCTCTTAATGATTTTGAAATGGCAATCACCGATGCAGGATATGAAGTAGTTAAATAGAACCGGCGGTGAGCATTATAACAGTTTAAATCCATAATGTAAAAGGAGATACTGCTATGGAGGAGATAAAAAGCACCATCAAAATAGGGGGTATGTCCTGCGCAGCCTGCTCAGCCCGCATAGATAAAAAGCTGAACAGTACCCCGGGGGTGACCAATGCCACTGTTAACCTGCTCACTAACCAGGCTGTGGTGGAGTATAACCCTCAGGTAATCAACGTAGGCGAAATTGAAAAAGTGGTAGATAGCCTGGGATACTCGGCCCATTGGATAGATAAACGGGAATTCCAGGTCGATATCCCGGACGAGGATGCGGAAATCAAGAAGTTAAAACTATTACTGGGTGCTTCTATTATTCTGGCATTTCCTCTAATACTTAACATGATATTGATGTTATTTAATGTTCGGGTGCCCATTTTACACAATCCCTACTTGCAACTGGCTCTGGCTACACCGGTGCAATTCATTATCGGCTACCGCTTTTATAGAAGTGCATTTCTGGCCCTGCGTTCCGGGGGAAGCAATATGGATGTACTGGTGGTACTGGGTACATCGGCAGCTTATTTATTCAGCTTGTATAATATATTTTTCCAGGGAGACCGGCAGAATATATATTTCGAGGCTTCGGCAACTATTATTACCCTGATATTATTAGGTAAATACCTGGAAGAACGAGCAAAAAACAAAACCTCCGAGGCTGTCCGGGTTCTCAGCGGATTGCAGCCCCGTTCCGCCAGGGTGATACGGCAGGGAGAAGAAATGGATGTGCCCATAGAAGAGGTTAGAACCGGTGACCTGGTAGTCATTCGCCCCGGTGAAAGAATTCCTGTTGACGGAACCGTACGAGAAGGCAGTTCATCAGTTGACGAATCCATGCTGACCGGAGAAAGCCTGCCGGTGGAAAAAAGACCGGGTGATACAGTGGTGGGTGCCAGCATCAATAAAAACGGCACCCTGAAGTTTGTGGTTACCCGCACCGGCCAGGATACTACCCTGGCCCAAATTATTAGAATTGTAGAGGAAGCCCAGGGCTCCAAAGCACCAGTACAGAAAATAGCCGACCAGGTCTCAGGCTTCTTCGTCCCTGCGGTTATGGGAATTGCCCTGGTTACATTTATCCTGCAGTACTGGTTTAACGGTAATATTAGTACGGCTATTACCACCGCCGTTGCAGTTCTGGTAATAGCATGTCCCTGTGCCCTGGGGCTGGCCACTCCCACTGCCATAATGGTGGGAACCGGCAAAGGAGCCGAAAATGGCCTCCTCATAAAAGGGGGCGAATATCTGGAATTGCTGCAAAAACTGGATGTGATAGTTCTGGACAAGACCGGAACCATAACCCGAGGAGAGCCAGCTCTTACCGATATCATTCCCCTGAGCACTTTCGGACGGGATGAAGTACTGCGCTGGGCGGGAATCCTGGAAAAACGTTCCGAACATCCTCTGGGTGAGGCCATTTATGCCAATGCCCGGGAACAGTACGGAGATTTACCTGATCCTGAGGATTTTAAAAACTATCCCGGTCAAGGTGTGACCGGAAAAAGCGGTAACCTGGTTATAATCGTAGGCAACAGAAGTTTTATGCACAACCAGGGCGTAAATACCAGCATCGGTGAAACCCAGGCTATTCAGCTGGAGGAAGCAGGCAAAACCGCTATGTATTTGGCTATAGATGGGAAACTGGTCGGCTTGCTGGCAGTGGCTGATACAATTAAGGAAAATGCGGTTGACGCTATTCAAGCACTTAAGGATATGAACCTGGAAGTATATATGATTAGTGGAGACAACCAGCGTACTGCACTGGCTATTGCCCGGCAGGCAGGAATCGAAACCGTGCTGGCGGAAGTACTGCCGGAGATGAAGGCGGAGGAAGTAGAGAAAATAAGGCAAAGTGGTAAAATAGTTGCTATGGTGGGCGATGGGATTAATGATGCTCCGGCTCTGGCCACTGCGGATATTGGCATAGCCATCGGTACCGGAACTGATGTGGCCATGGAAACAGCGAACATTGTATTAACCAGCGGTGATTTGTACGGCATTTCCACAGCCATCAAACTATCCCGCCGGACTATGAGAATTATTAAGCAAAATCTATTCTGGGCCTTTTTCTATAACAGCATCGGTATACCTTTTGCCGCTCTGGGCTTTTTATCCCCGGTCATAGCCGGAGCAGCCATGGCTTTCAGTTCCGTATCGGTAGTCAGCAATTCCCTGCGTTTAAGACGGTTTGAGGTATAGGAAATATTGAAACTGGAACGGCCCCCGTTTAATTGAAACTGGAACGGTCCCCGTTTATATTGAAACTGTAGGAAACGGCCCCCGTGCCGTTCCGTTAGCCTTGACACCGCGGAACGACACAGGGGTCGTTCCCTACAATTTTGTCGTGCATCTAATTGGTTTAGTTGCCACAACACTGTTTACATGGTATATACCCAGCGGCCTCGGCCTCTTTTTTGCTTTCAAAAACCACAATGTCATCCGGGGTCTCTTTACCGGCTAAATGGCAATCCATGCGGTGATATTGCATTGAGTTGACGTTACCCAGGTAACCTGGAAAGGCAGGTGCTTCCCCCGCTGGCTGATGTATGGGTATGACATCGTTTGGTGACGTGATGGTAACAGTCTGAGTAGTCCCATCCCATTTCACCTCAGCTCCAAATGCCTCGGAAACAAAACGCAGCGGAACCAGAGTACGTCCTCCAACAATTCGTCCAGGTGGCTCTAATTTATATGCCTGACCATTGATAAATGCCTCCCGGGCACCGATCTGCAGTCTGACCGTTCTATCATTACGAATAGCTGTAGCGGTATTATTGGTAGGATCCCAATGAACCGTTGCTCCCAACGATTCAAAAATACGGCGCATGGGAACTAATAAACGTCCGCTCTCATTGATAGGTGGAGTATCAAAGCTTAAATATTTGCCATCCAGCAGAACCCGGATAACCGGTGCAGGAGTTCCCTTCTGCTGTGTGACCACCAGTGCATTACTGAGCAAACGCCCGGGAGTGGTTAAATATTTTCCTTTATATAATAATCCCGATGATGCGCCTCCATCCAGATTCATGGCATCGGTTAGCCCCAGCTTTTGCGCAACTTCAGCCAGTTCCCTAATTGATACGTTTGGTACCGTTCCCATTACCAGAACTCGGTCGGGACGAATGCCAATGAAGCTTCGCTGACCACGATTGGTCGTTATTTTATCTTCGCTAAAACCCTCTGCCGCTCCGTTGGCTGTAATGCTTCCGTTTTTCAGCAAACTTGGACCCGCACCAATAGTTGTACATACATTCTCCCATGAAATTGGTCCACCTGGTCTCATGCCTCCAGAAAACTCCGTACGATTATACTCCAGCCTGTAGCTCAGTTGGTTGCCGATTTTAAAACAATCCAGCCATCTGCTGTCTCCAAATACAATGGTATAGCCATTGGCAGGAATCCGAGCCTGACCCTGAGCAACCTGTACAACTCGTTGATTCTCAACAACCGCGGAAGTATAAGAATGGGGCCCGGTAGTGTTACCATAGGCAGGTGTGAAAATGGATATCGCATCAGGTGTAGTGTAATGATGATTAAATCCCCAGGCATACCAATTGTTAGGCCATTCATAACTGCCATTTACGCCGCCCTTAATACTTACATACAGGGAATCCATTAAAAACTGATTATCTCTGGTAAAACCAACGGCGGTCCCAGTATTACCCAGGTGATGAAAATTTCCATGGCTTTGAATCGTACCCCAGGGAAAGGGTATTCCTTGATAAGCACTAAAAAAGGTGCCATTAATAGCAGCTACCACTTCTGTATTGGCATTCTTGCTACGAGCAGCAATGTTAGCAAGACTATCTACTTTGCCAATTTGTCCGCCTGCTATCTCGGCCTCTATTTGGATTGATGAGTCGTTGAGATCTATGTATACGGCCTGTACATTCCTGGTGCCAAAGGAGCATTTTAAACTATGGCTTTGTGCTTCTACGCTTGCCCCCTGCCCTACAGGCGGTTTCAGTAAAAGGGCGAAAAGTAGAACCAAAATAAATGCACCGACCATACCACTCTTTTTGACATGTTTATTACCCCAAAATACCTTATACACTAGCAGTCCTCCTATTCTTCCCCCGTTAACGTGTTAGCATAAAATGCTTTACCAATAATTAAGACTAGTCCTTTTCCCTCGGTCAGCTTTACTTAACACATTATGAAATTCGCGAAAACCTGCCTCTTTCCTTCCGTAAAACCCTTATTCATATTATATATAATCGCTGTACTAAGAAATACCATCTTTTCACGCGCAGAGGGAGTATTTGCATACAGAAATGGTCAGCGAAGCATATTTCCCACCGCCCCTGGTTAATAAAATATGGGATCACGAGTTTTAAATGTTACGTCTACTCCTTAACACAAAAATAGACCCCCTAAAGTAAAGGGGGTCGTTTGGACATAAGTTATACTTGCTGGAGAATGTGGGCATGAGCGGCTACATAAATTGTCCCAGGAATACCACTTACATCAACCGTAAACGTATAGGTAGTAAAATAGCCATCAGGGGTAGCAGGATATTTATATGGAAACAATCCCGGAGCACTGGTTGGTGGAATGGTAGCACCAACATATAGATGCACCAGATCCATTACATAGGGAAAATCAGTTGTGAAGGTTACTAATAAGTTATTATTCTGGCGAAGAAGGTGTACCGTACCCACAGGAATATTAGTTGCTCCCAACCCAAGAACAACAGTTTTTTCTGTTTCCGTACTTTCTAAAGTAATATACTGAGCATTTCCGGTGCCGTACTCAACTCCCACCGCCCAGGCTGAACCTGCATCAACAAATACTGGAGGGGGCAGGGGTATTTCCAGTATATCCTCTAGTTTAAATTGTAGGAGCATCTGACTTTTTACCACCGTTTGTAACGTCCGCCTTACTTCACGGTTGATAGACAATAAGCCCGAAATGGAAGTTGCTGTTATAGATAAACCGGGAAGGGTTCCCAATACAGCCTGTAGTTTTTCGCCCTCGGCATTAATAATATGAGCTAAACCAAGTTCTTCCAGGGCTATAGATGCTAATAGCATGTTGATAACCTGGGTTCTATTTATACTTATTGACGGAGTAATAGTGGGAATAGTCGGAAATGACATAATCAATCAACTCCTTACCAGGGCTATATTATTATTTTATGCCCGTTTTTTAAAAGTGTTAAAATAGTCCATTTAAGTTGTAATCTTAAACTCTGCAAGTCCATCCAGGTCGGAGAGCCTGTAAATATTGAAGGCGGGATAATGCGTATCTACAAGCCCAGGGCGGCAACACGAATGCAAAAATGCCGATCCTCGCCCACAAAACTAATATTTACTAACAGGCCTTTTATTTAATTATTCTGTAAACACGCCTATCTCCAATTCATATTATGAAGATATGAAATCCATTTTGATATTTTATGAAACTATGAGCTTTTAAGTGATTTAAGGACCTTTTGGATTTATTAAACACTGGTTCTTCGAGGGTAAGTAATGGGGGGGTGACTAGTGGTTTAATTTAGCCGACCATTTAATCCTGGTGAAAAAGAAAACCCTCTCTCCAGTTCTTATTGCTCATTAGGAGGTGCCTGTTTTGAGTCCAAACAAAACAAGCCTGTCTTTAGCAATGATCGTGAAGGATGAAGAAAGCTGTATAAAGAGATGTTTAGATAGCGTAATAAACCTGGTAGACGAAATTATCATTGTCGATACCGGGTCAACAGATAAAACCATAGAAATTTGCCGTTCCTATAACGCCCAGGTTTTCCATTACTCATGGAATAACAACTTTGCCGAAGCCCGCAACTTTGGACTGGATAAAGTTACCGGGGATTGGGTTTTATGGCTGGATGCAGATGAGGAAGTGGCTCCGGAAAATAGGAATCAGCTAAATAATGAGACGCTCTTTGATGATTATGATGCTGTCTCGG
>JAQUGU010000096.1:0-1566 GCA_028683995.1 Syntrophomonadaceae bacterium
ATACTTTTTTGGACAGCGGTCAGGTCGGTAAAAGGTATAGTTCCCTTGTTTTCTTCCTTACCCAGGGCACGAACCATCATAGCTGCTGCCTGACTGCGTTTAAGACCGCTATTCGGCTGCAGTACATTGGAATATTCTGAGGGGATTAGTATTCCCCGTTTTACTGCTTCATTTATCGAGCCCCGGGCCCAGTGCTTGCTAGTATCATTAAAGTATCGGGTAGTGGTGTCAGTTGGAGTAACTCCCATACAGGAGATAAGCATAGTAATAAATTCAGCCTGGCTTACGGTTTTATCAGGCCTAAAAGTACCATCAGGATAACCATTTATGTATCCCGCCGAGGCCAGGGTAATAATGCCATCTTTACCCCAGTGTTTACTTATGTCAGGAAAATCCCCCGCTGCCGCGGCCTGATCCGGAGTACAAAATGCCAGGAAAAACGACAATAATAAGAGATAGACATATCTTTTTTTCACAACTTTTAGCCTCCTTATATAAATCTGGTTTACATAAATACGCTCATAATATAGTAAAACTTTCCTCTATAATACCCCTTTTATATTCATAGATTAGCCAAAAAGTCAAATTCTCCTCCCTGAAAACTGAAATATACAGGAAAAATAAATACAAGGAGTGGAAAGTAAGAGGTGAGAGGCGAGGTTATTATTTTCCGGACCCCCCATGGACGGAGGCCATACCCTAAAGGGCACACGGCAACCAAGCATGAAAATAGCGGATGGGTTTATTTTCATGAAGAATCCGCGTCAAAATTCTATTTTCTTATTAATTCGAGATGATTCAGGTCAAATATACCGGGCGCTGGCTTAGAGAAGAGACTAACCGGGCCAGTTCCTGCAGGTGGGGTAAGGAGGGGGGCTCTACTTCATGTAATTGGTATTCCAGGCCTAACAGTTTCCACTTGTGGCTGCCCAGAGAGTGATAGGGGAGCAGGTCTATCCGCTCTACCTGGGGCAGGTCCCGAATAAACCGGGCCATTTTTTCCAAATCCTCATATGCATCAGTCCAGCCGGGCAGTACCACATACCTTATCCAGATACGCACCTTATTTTCGTTTAGTAGCTTAAGATTTTCCAGGTTCAAACGGTTACCGAATCCGGTTAGCAAACGGCTCTTTTCATTATTTATTTGTTTTATATCCGCCAGTACCAGGTCGGTAAACGGAATTAAGTCCAGAACTACCTGGGAACTAATATAGAGGGAGGAATCATAGGCAGTGGATATGTTTTCTTCCCGGCAGCACTTAAATACTTCTTTAATAAAGCGGTGCTGTAACAATGGCTCTCCCCCGGAAAAAGTCACACCACCATTGGAAGCTTCATAGTAGGGGCGGTTTCTCAGGATAACTTCCATTAATTCTTCGACTTCGTATTCCTGGGCATCAGGGCTATCTATAGCCCAGGTATCTGGATTATGACAATATTTACAGCGCAAGGCGCAGCCCTGCATAAAGATAACTGTCCTGATCCCCGGCCCATCCAGGGTACTGAAAGTATCTATGGAATGAATTCTACCCTTCATACATTGTATCTCCTTAAAGAACAAGGG
>JAQUGU010000096.1:1666-6547 GCA_028683995.1 Syntrophomonadaceae bacterium
CGCCGGTAAAAGGTGCGGGCAATTACTTCTTCCTGTTGTTCACGGCTTAGCTTAATAAAGTGTACGGCATAACCGGAAACCCGGATAGTCAGGTCGGGGTACTTTTCCGGGTGTTCCATAGCTTCCTTGAGCACATCCGGATGAATTACATTAACATTCATATGGTGACCACCCTTGGTAAAATAGCCCTGCAACAGTCCCCGCAGGTTGTTGACCTGCTCCGCCTCACTTTTTCCCAGGGAATCAGGTACTATGGAAAAAGTAAAAGAGATACCGTCCCGAGCGTACTTATAGGGAATTTTAGCTACGGAGTTGCATGCTGCCAGGGCACCCTTTTCCTCGCGCCCATGCAGGGGATTGGCTCCAGGCGCCAGGGGTAGACCGTGCTTGCGTCCATCAGGCGTGGTCCCGGTATGCTTCCCATACATAACATTGGAGGTAATGGTGAGTACTGATAAGGTATGTTCTGCATTTCTATAGGCAGGATACTTTTTCAGATATTTGATAAACATGCGGACCAGCTCTACCACCAGTTCATCTACCCGGTCATCATCATTACCATAGCGGGGATATTCTCCTTCTATAACAAAATCATGGATTATCCCGCGCTCATCACGCAGGGTTTTTACCCGGGCATATTTAATGGCACTGAGGGAGTCGGCAGCCACTGATAGGCCGGCAATCCCAAAGGCCATAAAATAATGTACATTACTGTCATGCATAGCCATCTGCAGGTTCTCCGGAGCGTAGCGGTCATGCATATAATGGATGATATTCATGGTGTTTACATAAAGCTCAGCCAACCAGTCCATTTGCATTTTCAGGCGGTGCAAAACCTGATCGAATTCCAAATATTCTCCTTCATATACAGGCATTTCCCGTCCCACCTGATCCCCGGTCATTTCATCTATCCCGCCATTGATGGCATAGAGCAGGAGTTTGGCCAGGTTACAGCGGGCGCCGAACAGCTGCGATTCTTTACCCAATCGCATAGCGGATACACAACAGGCTATAGCGTAATCATCCCCGTACAGGGGACGCATCAGATCATCGTTTTCATACTGAATGGAACTGGTCTGTATGGATAGGCGGCTGCAAAAATTGATAAAAGGGGAGGGCAGGTTTTGAGACCAGAGTATCGTCATATTAGGCTCTGGCGCCGGTCCCAAATTATCCAGGGTGTGGAGTATGCGGTAGCTGTTTTTGGTGACCAGGTGGCGACCATCCACACCTGCACCCCCTATAGACTCGGTTACCCAGTTGGGGTCACCGGCAAAAAGTTCACTGTACTCCGGGGTGCGCAGGTGACGAACCAGACGCAGCTTGATTACCAGCTGGTCGATTAATTCCTGAGCAACCTCTTCGTTGATAATCCCTTTTTCCATATCCCTTTCTATATAAATATCCAGAAAGTTGGCCACCCGGCCCAGACTCATGGCGGCTCCGTTTTGTTCTTTAATTGCCCCTAGATAGGCAAAATAAAGCCATTGTACTGCCTCCTGGGCATTAGCGGCAGGTTGGGAAATATCAAAGCCGTAGGCCGCTGCCATTTCCTGCAGGGATTGCAGGGCTTTAATCTGGTCGGATATACGTTCCCGCAGCTGTATAGAGTAATCAGTCATAGTTTTATTAAGGCTATCCCGGTCATCTTCTTTAGAGCGAATAAGATAATCAATACCATAGAGAGGAACTCGGCGGTAGTCTGCAATAATGCGGCCCCGCCCGTAAGAATCAGGTAGCCCGGTAATTATACCTACCCGACGGGCCAGGCGCATTTCCGGGGTGTAAACGGTAAATACCCCGTCATTATGGGTGCGCCGGTGCTTTTCAAAAAAGTCGATCAGGCTCGTAGGCGGCTCGACCCCATAGGCCCGGCAGGCTCTAACACTGGTACGCAATCCTCCGTAGATATTTATAGCCCTTTTCAGGGGACTATCGGTCTGCAAGCCCACCACCAGTTCCAGGTCTCGGTCAATATAGCCGGGAGGGTGACTATTAATAGTAATGGGGGTATTAGCGTCTACTTCCAGCACCCCGCCCCGGGAGCGTTCCTGCCTTAACAGCTCCTGGCATTTATCCCAGAGTTTACGAGTCTTTGGCGAAGGGCCGGAAAGAAAAGCATCATCACCATCATAAGGAAGATAATTCCTTTGAACAAAATCCCGTACATCAATTTCGTTCATCCACCTGCCCGGTACAAAATCTTTCCACTGAGTAAACATTCATACATTCCACCTATCGTTTTTTAAATAGACGTACCCACAGGGCACACTGATTGTTCGCTATGGCTCACCATTATGAAGCGGACCCGCGGAAATATTAGGGAACTACGTACCCAAAGGGCACACGGATGCTCCCTACGGTCGCTATTAAGGTAGCGGATTTATTTAGGGCTAAAATAAAGAGAAATACGAAGTATTTCAACGATAATTCTTAATTCTTAAATTTTAATTTTCAATTCTTAATTCAAAACCTATCTTTCTGTTGTTATATTGTCTGCAGGTGGGGGAAAATTACTCATCATAATAGGGGAAAAGTTGGCGAAAGGGAAAGGCTTTACTATAATGGATAATGTATTCGATTATAAGAGGAGATTTTAAAATGAACCAACTGCTGTCAGAAGAAAAGGTTGTGCTCGTAGTAATAAACATAAAGAAACAGAATATAGATTTTGAAGCTTCGATTAATGAAATGAAGGCTCTGGTGGAAGCTGCTGGAGGCCGGGTCATAGCTGTGCTTACCCAATCGCGGGAGAAAGCAAATAGTTCTACCTGCATTGGCAAGGGTAAGCTGGAGGAGTTAAAACACCTGGTGGAAGAGATGGAACCTGATCTGCTGGTTTTTAATACTGAGCTTACTCCGGTACAGCTGCGTAACCTGGATAATAGTATGGAGGTAAGAATTATAGACCGTACTATGCTGATTCTGGATATATTTGCTCGCCGAGCCAGATCCCGTGAAGGTATACTGCAGGTACAATTGGCCAGCCTGGAGTACAGGTTGCCCCGGCTTACGGGTATGGGTAAAAAGCTGAGTCGGACTGGCGCAGGAATAGGCACCCGTGGTGCCGGTGAGCAAAAACTGGAAATGGACCGACGGGTAATCCGCCGGCGAATAAAGGATATTAAACAGCAGTTGGATAAGGTTGAAAAAACCCGTAATCTGCATCGAAAACAGCGTCAGCGGGCAGGTTTATCCTTAATTTCACTGGTGGGTTATACTAATGCCGGGAAATCATCGTTGTTCAATGCGCTCTGTAAAATTGGCCATAGTAGCGGCAGCGAGCAGGTTGAGGCTGATGCTCGGCTTTTTCAGACCCTGGATACCACTATACGGAAAATCCGCATATCTCCCGGACAGGAAATCTTAATATCGGATACCGTGGGATTTATCCAGGATCTACCCCCTAACCTGGTGGCGGCTTTTCGTTCCACCCTGGAAGAAGTATTGGAGGCCGATCTATTGTTGCATGTAATTGATATCTCAGACCCGGACTACCTGGATAAAATAGATGTAGTCGATGAAGTGCTGGAAGAGCTGGGAGCTGATTCGGAGCGGGTCTTAAAGGTGTTTAATAAAATAGATCTGGTTGAGTCAATTCTTTCCGGGGGTACATATGTATCAGCCCGCCACGGTACTGGTATCAGGGAGCTATTAAGTATTGTAAAAACCAGACTGGAAGTCTTATCATAGACAGATTTTTTATTGCTTGCTAAAATAGATTGGAATTAATTGTCGAACATATAGTAAAAGGGAAAGAGGAGTAAGACGTGGGACGGGTTAAAGCAAATTACCGATTGATACTCACCTGTGTAACAATTTTTTTAGTAACTTTTACGGCAGGGGCATTTATTGGCAACCACCTTCAGGTAGGGCCCTTTGATCGTTCAATAACCGCCAAAGCTGAGCGGGGTAAACAGATTAACATATTATTTATGGGTATTGATGCCCGCAAAATGGAGACTAATTCTCGCAGTGATACCATGATTCTGGCCAGTATAGACACCAAGGCCAATAAAATTGCTATGGTATGGATTCCCCGTGATACCCGGGTAGAGGTGAAAAGAAACCACTATGATAAAATCAACAGCGTAAATTATCTGCAGGGTCCGGAAGCTGCCTGCAGGGTAGTCGGGGATTTACTGGATATTCGGGTGGATCATTACGTGGTAACCAACTTTGATGGATTTGCCCGGATTATAGACATTCTGGGTGGTGTTACCCTGGATGTCCCGCCTAATATGACGCACCATGATCCTGACCCCAAGCTGCGGATTAACATTCCTCCAGGAGTTCAGAGGCTTAATGGTCAAGATGCCCTGGGTTATGTACGTTACCGGGGAGGACCTACCGCAGATATTGGACGTACCGGCAGACAGCAGAAATTTATTAAAGCCCTTACCGATGAGATGCTTCAGGGCAAGACTATATTGAAACTGCCGGAACTTTTACCGGAGCTGGCAAAAAACATTCATACCAATATACCAGTAACAGATATGATGGTCATGGCTAAACTGGCTAAAAACCTTGACTCACTGGAGATATATACCCAGACCCTGCCGGGATATTGGGATGCTGGAGCCAGCTACTGGCAGGCTGACCCCAAGATAGCTGCAGGCATTATTGATGACCTTTTTGCTGGGAAGAAGTATGATGTAGCCCAGGATCCGCCTAATTGGGTTAAGAAAAAGCCGGAAATAAAGCTGGAACCAGTAGTGGAAGAGGACGAAATTACTGAAAATGAGGAAGAGGGTACCGGTGAACTAAGTGGAGAGCAGCCGGGTGACCCGAATAATCCTGAACCGATTGAGGGACAGCCATTACCCAACGATAAACTTCCTGGGGAAGCTGGTAAAGAGCAACAACCGGGAACAGAAACAG
>JAQUGU010000097.1 GCA_028683995.1 Syntrophomonadaceae bacterium
TACCGCAATTTCAGACTGGTCAGTGACTATCCAATGCACTGGAATATCCCCAGAGTAAGGATAGACATTATCCACAACTTGAAATTCATAACAAATCCCGCATTTGAAGCACTGTTGGTTCAAACGGGGTAGGAAACGGTCATAATAGCCTTTACCATAACCTAAGCGGTAACCACTGGCATCAAACACCAGACCGGGGACTATTACCACATCTATTTTATCAACTGTAAAAGGCTCTCCCAGCGGTTCCCGTATACCGAAAGAACCACGTCCCATATCCTCCCCAGGCCTGAATTCAATTGCCTGTATACTATCTCCCTCTACTCTTGGAAGCAGGATAGTACGTCCCTGTGCCTGCAGCTTCTGGAGCAGAGGACCCAGGTTAACCTCATTCCTAATGCTGCTAAACCCCATTATTACCTTTGCCCGCTGCAGCGGTTGCAGTTCCTCCAGGCGCCGGCATACTTGCTGGCTTAATGTATCCACTTCCAGCTGAGATAGTTTATTCCTTCTGGCCATCATTTGCTTACGTAGATTATCCCGCAGGGCTATTGAGGATTCTATTCTAACCCCACTCTGATTTTCATCGTTCTTCATCAGCTATTACCTCCCGGTGGCGCGATTTCTGCCAATAATATGCCAGTATACCCAATAGCAACAGACCCAGGGTGTAAACCTGACCTAATGACAAAGGCCCCACGAATATTTCGCTGTAGCGGAAAAACTCCACGATAAAACGATAAATAGCATAACCAATTATATAGAGTAGAAATACCTGGCCGGGAAATTTACGTTTCGGGTAAAAGCGTATCAGAATTATGAACAGCAGTATATTTAAGCCTGCGCTGTACAGCTGGGTAGGATGGCGGGGATAAGCATCTACAAATGGAAAAACTACACCACAAGCGGAGTCGGTAATATTTCCGTAACAGCAACCATTTAAAAAACAACCTACCCGCACCAGAGCATAGCCCAGGGCCAGATAGGGGGCAAACATATCGGCTACCGCCCAGAAGGATAGTTTTTTACGACGCAGGTAGATGACAAAGGAAATTAATCCCCCCACCAGGGCTCCATACCAGGCCAGACCCTTAATACCTCCATCCTGCAGGCTAAAAACGGTCAAAGGATGAGCTACAAAGGCTGCCCACTCATAGGTAAAAACGTAGGCCAGGCGAGCTCCCACTATACCACATATTACACAAAGTATGACCAAATCCAGGACCATATCCCGCTGGTAACCTTCCTGGTCAAACAGCCTGCTGATGCCTATAATAGCTATGATTACTGCTATGGCCAGCATCAGGCCCCAAGAAAATATGTGGATTTTTCCAATTGTAACCAAAACTGGTTGCATATGCACCACTCCTTGCTTCTTCTGTTATCCACAGGAAGCATTGTTCAATATTAAGGCAACGACATTTTACCCTAGGACTTAATTAGTATTATAAAAGTTTCAAAGATGCGGTAGATTAATTATCAACAGACTTATACACATTATCCACAGGCACTTTTCACAAGGACAATAGACCAGGATAAGCATTAACATTAAGGGGAGCAAAGTTCCCTCTGATATAGCTAATATAGGCATTACCGGCAATCATAGCAGCATTGTCAGTGCATAGTGATAAAGAGGGATAGTGTACTAGCAGTCCTATATCCTGACCTCTATTTTTCATCAGATTTCGCAGTTCCTGATTGGCGGCGACACCTCCAGCCATTAAAATAGAGCGGACTTTATATTTGGCAGCTGCCTGCATAGTTTTTTCTACCAGGACCTCTACCAGTGCAGCCTGAAATTCTGCTGCCAGGTCATTAACATCAGCCGATCCTTTACGCTTCAGTTTGTTCCACTGGTTCATACTGGCGGTTTTTAAACCGCTAAAGCTAAATTCGAAATCATTACGGTCCAGGTATACCCGGGGAAGAACTACCCTGCCAGGCTTTCCTTTTTCCGCTGCCTTTTGTATAGCCGGTCCTCCCGGGTAACCAAGTCCCAGGAAACGAGCAACTTTATCAAAGGCCTCGCCAGCAGCATCATCTCGAGTCTGGCCAATAAGTTCGTATTCACCTATTGATGACATATACAACAGGCTGGTATGCCCTCCTGAAACTACCAGGCAGACAGCAGGAAACTCTATGTCGGAGTGCTCCAAAAAGTTGGCGTAAATATGCCCCTCCAGATGGTTTACGGCCAGCAACGGTCGCTGTAGGGCATAGGCAAAGGATTTAGCAAATGATAAGCCCACCAGCAAGGCCCCGATCAACCCGGGACGATTGGTGACCGCTACGGCATCTATATCGCTGTAGGCCAGTCCCGCTTCCCGAAAGGCAGCGTCAACTACCGGTCCAATGTTTTCTATATGTTGGCGTGAGGCTACCTCGGGCACAACCCCGCCAAATTGGGAGTGAATATTTATCTGTGAATTAATTACATTGGATAGGATTTCTTTCCCATTTTTAACTACCGCCGCAGCCGTCTCATCACAGGAAGTCTCTATTCCCAAAATTAAAATATCCTTCAAACTATCTCACCAACCAATACACCATATTCTGCATCAAAAAATCCTTTTTAATTATCCTACGAGTACGGAACACGTCACACGAATGAAAATGCCCTTATATGCTATCCCTGTACAGGTGCACGTAATCTGTAGGGGCGAACCCATGTGTTCGCCCGGAATAGGCAACTCAATATGTAACGGAATTTACCCTGCGGAGGTCAGTGGTCGACCGGGCAGACACACGGGTCTGCCCCTACAAAAAGTTTCAAATCCGCATTCTTAAAAATTATAATAAAAATCAGTGTTATTCATAAGAATTCAGTGTCCTTCAGTGTCAAAAAATATTAAAACAGTAATTTCGTCATTATAATGGCATCTTCACCGTTATCAGAATAATAGTTTTGGCGCAGGCCAGTGGGGGAATAGCCCAGGTTACGGTACATGGCCAGAGCCGCTTCATTGCTGGGGCGAACCTCCAGCAATATCCGTTGGGCTTTCTTGTCCCGGGCTTTCTGTTCCAGTTCCTGCATCAGGGCAGTCCCCATCCCAGATTGACGAAAATCCGGGTCTACCGCCACATTAGTTATATGGGCATCTTCAAAGACCACCCATATACCTCCGTACCCTGCTATTTTGCCTTCAAAGTCACAGACCAGATAAGTAGCAAAATTATTTTTTAACTCACCCCGGTATGACTCCCGTGACCAGGGAAGGGTAAAACATTTTTGCTCAATCTGCATTATTTCATCTATATCCTGCGAAGTCATCTTCCTCAGGATAAAGCCAGGGTTAAGCATTATAATTCTCCTCTTCCCAAACGGTATTCCGCCTCTGATAGTCTAATATAAACTGGCCGGAGTTTAAAAATATCTTCAAACTCACCCTTGTGGGCTTTTTTAAGCCCCAGACTACCCAGTGCCGCCGCCCGCGGCAGCATCAGGTGAGGGGGTGGGATTTGTAAACTGTTACCCAGTTGTTGCTGAAAAAAATCAGCATAGGGATAGTAACCATCTCCCAGTAGTATAATACAGTCTTTCTTCTTCTCCCTGGCCATGTCCCGGGCTTTGGCTGTGAATTCTGCGGGGGAACAGGCCAGGTTTTCACTTAATGCATAAGGAACTGCATCGGTGACATCATAAAAACCGCAATAGACTTCCTGTTTGCGGGCATCCAACAGTGGACAGACCAGGGCATCACTACCCCAGAGGTTATAGGCCAGGGTATCCAGGGTAGACACACCTGTAACCGGCTTGCCGGTAGCCATGCTCAGCCCTTTTACTGCGGCCAGGCCAATCCTCAGGCCGGTGAAAGACCCCGGACCAATAGTTACAGCAAAAGCATCGACCTGCCCAATCGTACACTGGCATTCTCTTAAAACCCGGTCTACCATCACCATCAAGGTTTCCGAATGAGTCTTTTTATAATTGGAAAACTCCTCTTTAATAAGCTTCTCTTCGTTTAGCAAAGCCACCCCGGCAACGGGTGTGGCGCTATCTATGGCCAGTATTAGCATATACTTTTAGTTCCTCCACTTTGGCCTGGTAACGTTGACCCCTTGCAGTTACCGTAACCAGACGTTCCCGCTCATAGTCTTCCTCCACTAATTCGATGTTAACCAGCAGTGCTTCCGGGGGAAGCAGGTTATCTGCTATCTGGGGCCATTCAATCAGGCTTAACCCATCTTTCTCCAGGTATTCCTCCAGGCCTAAATCACTCAGGTCATTTCCCTGCAAACGGTAAAAGTCAAAATGGAAAATATCTATATCTGCCGCGTAGATGTTCATCAGGGTGAAAGTAGGACTGGTCACCCGCCCAGTATAACCAAGACCCCGGGTAATACCCCGAACCAGTGTAGTTTTACCTGCTCCCAATTCACCAATCAAGTATACTACATCATTTTTCTCCAGTACACGGGCCATTAACCCCCCTAGAGATATCATTTCTTCCTCGCTGTATACTGTTACTAACAAATGTCGTTCACCTCAATGAAATATACAGAAATGCGAAGCATTTCCACATTAATTTATAATTCAAAATTGATAATTAAAAATTCTTCCTATCGATAGTACTTGTCCCGGATTTGTTTAAAATCCTCCCAGGTCGGTCGTTTATAAGACGGGTTGCGCAGCAGGGCGGCCGGATGAAATACTGCCATTATACTGATCCCCTGGCGATTAAACCATTTTCCCCGGGTCATGGTAATACTAACCTGGGGGTCAATAATCGCCTTGGTTGCCAGTGAACCCAAACATACTAATATCCTGGGTTTGATTATCCTAATCTGTGCCTCCAGGTAGTTCCTACAAACTCTCACTTCATCAGGATGGGGTAAACGATTTCCAGGAGGACGGCATTTTACCACATTACCAATATAAACTTCCTGCCGGGGCAGCTCTGCAGCTTGTAAAATCTTATCCAGCAGTTGTCCGGCCTTTCCTACAAATGGCCTTCCCTGCAGGTCTTCATCCATACCCGGGCCTTCACCTACCAGCATTAAACGGGCATCACTGTTGCCTTCACCAAAAACCACCTGCCGGCAGCCTTCTCGCAAACGACATTGTCGGCAGCTTTTCGCCCTCTGTTCCAGTTGACTCAAGCTATTCAGCTCCAGGTAAGCCTCCTGTGGCTTTACACCGGGAATAAAGGGTATGTAAGCTAAGCTTTGTTCCTCCCTGCCCTCTTCTGGGGACTCTAGTTTCTTAGTTTCAGACAGGCCGAATAATCCCGGCTGCTCAATAGACATTTTCTCCCCTCCCGCTTAATTCTAATCTTTCTGCCGCAAAACTTCCATATATTCGCCTTAAATTCCCCCGCCACTCAGCCTAACTTTACCTTAAAATATTGTTTAATATATTAACCACAGATTAACATAGATTTATCTGAGGTAAGTGATAAAAAGCGGGTTGGCTCATCCAACCCGCTTTTTGTCAAGTTTATTTACTAATTCAAATTTCTTTCCAGCATCCGGTAGAGATCGTTAAAACCATTGCCGATACGCCAGAAGGAGATTCCGGCCAGGCGATTATTTACAGCTACATTCCATTTTTCATTCAGGCTTTGTTCGTTTTCCAGCCAGATTTCGTGACGGTCTCCGTTTTCATCATAATAAATGTAGTAAGGACTCATGCTGACCGTATCAAAAAACTTCTGTACGGTATAGCGGTTTTCAATTTCTACCAGTTTTTTAGCCGTTACCGTAACCGTTTTGTTGCCTGGTGACCAGTTATAGCCGTAAGTCGGCATACCCAGCAGGATTTTCTCCCGAGGAATGTTCTTAACCATGTAATTCGTCACTTCTTTTACCCACCACAAAGGAGCTACCGGTCCCGGTTTGGAAGTGGTGTAACTGTAGTCATAAGCCATGACCACTACCCGATCGGCTATCTGCCCAATTTCCTTGTACTGGTAAGGGGTAGGCCAGCTCTCTTTGCCGGTACGGGCAAAAACTGCTACCGACAAGGTTTTATCCGATCCCAGGGCAGTTTTTAAATCCCGCAGGAAAGAAGTAAAGCGGTCAGCATCCTGGTAACCCATGAGCTCAAAATCAATGTTTACCCCATCATATCCGTTTTTCTTGACCTCATCCAGGAGATTTCCTATCAAAAGTTTTCTGCTTTGCTGATTGGAAAGCAACTGGTGCAGGGGCTCCTTGCCCATCAATACCACGCTGGCATGAGTTCTAATACCCTGTTTACGTACTGTTTGCAGGATTTTATCGTAATCATCCTGGTATTCGTAGAATAGTTCTCCCCTGGCATTGGTAGCAAACCAACGGAAGGCAATGTCCGTAAACAGGTGCAGGTTATCCTGGAGTTCAGTACCGCGGGTATAGTAGTAATAAGCAAAAACTTCGGAGCCATGGTTAAAGTCTATAACAACTTCTCGTTCCTGCGCTTTCCACCCTACTGAAGCCCCCAGGTTTTCCGCCAGAAAACGGAGCGGTATATAAGTGCGGTTCCGGTATATGTATGGG
>JAQUGU010000098.1 GCA_028683995.1 Syntrophomonadaceae bacterium
AGAAGATTGGTTGCACTTTAATCAGTAGTTCCGGGGGTACGGTCTGCAGGTCAACGACTGACAGGGCCGGGATCAATACCCGTTTGGCGCCTCCGTCAACGCAGACCTGCAACACATTGGCGAAGTCAGAGATTTTTTCAATGGTGCCGGAAACGGTGATATTGCCCAATACGACCAGGCTTTCCTGTACCGGTCGATCCAGTGCGGAAGAACACAGGCCGATAAACTCGGCCAGGGCTAATTCTGCACTCATGCCGATACCTTGCAGGTCGGTGGCATGCATAAGGTAGTCTTTGTTTTTGGTGGTGATACCGCTGCTGACATTTTTGCAATTGGCAGTAAAGTAGCGAAAAGCAGTGTCGATACTTTCTTTTACCTCTTTACGGGAGCCCAGGCCGGTTCGTTCAAATTTGCCTGTTCCAGATACGGCCTGATTCTCCAGTTTGAAGACCCCGATCATCCCAGAGTTGCCCTTGCCTACCAGATAAACATGACCAGGTTTGCCCAGCCCTTCTGGAATGAGTTTTCCCCCTCCCTGCTCGGGGACGGAAACGAACTTCTCCTCCAGGGTTTCCCGATCAATATAGGAGAAATGCACATCATAAAATTCCATACCCCCGATTTTCTTGAGCTGTTCTTTTACCCGGCGGCGGCCCACCAGGGCATACTCCAGGACTTCGGCTACATCCTCGCGGCTATATTCCCCATGGGGATAGAGTAGTTTCATCATTCCCGATACGGTTTTGCGAACAGCGATAACATCACGCTGGTTAAGGTTATTCCCCAGCTTAAAATAGCGGTCAATAGCATCCGCTAAGCTCTGCTTCCTCATTTCCCGCAGGTATTCAGCCAGATAATCCACGATAAATCCGTAACTATGAGTAATCAGCTGAGGACGCATTTTAGGAATCTCCCAACCAGGCAGATAGTAGTGCATACGGTCAAAAAAAGCGCTGTCATTGGCCATTCCTTCCGGGAAGGGAGCAAACAGGTGGGAGGTTTTTAATAAGAAATCCAGGCTCTCATTGATGTTGCCCACAAAGACCATGGAGGCATTGGCATTTTTCTCTTCTTTGCCGCGGGCAAAAGAGGCCGAAGCCATGTAATCCTTCATAATCTGGATGCCGTCTTTATCCTTGAAATGAATCCCGGCCACTTCGTCAAAAGCCACGCAGTCCCATAGCCCCACTAATCCAATCGAACGGGTGGACATATTATAAAATAGATTGGCAACCGTAGTCTGTCCCCCGGAAACTAGTATAGAGTTGGGGGAAATTTCCTTATAAACATGGGATTTACCGGTTCCCCGTGGCCCCAGCTCACACAGGTTATAATTATTTTCCACCAGCGGCACCAAACGCAGCAACAAATGCCACTTCACCACCGGTTCTAACTGAGTTGGCTCCAGGCCGGTGGAACGAATCAGCACATCTATCCATTCGTCTTTGGTAAAATGCTTGCGTCCTTCCAGTATCTCGTTTAAATCCATGTTGGGCATTTGAATAGGTTTCAAGCTTACAATGCTGAAAGGATTATTATGCCGGTTTTCCTCATCGTAGAAATACTCCATTTTAAGAATCGCCCAAATGCCACCCGCTAGCAGCTTCTCGTATTTTTTCACATACTCCGAACTGACCGCTACCCCTTTAATACCCAGGTTGGAAAACTCAGCTTCATAAATATCACGCTTTTCATTGAGTTTTACGGTTAATTTATCAATTACCGTATACTGGCCCAGTTCTTTAATACGTGATTTGACCTTTTCCGCTTCATCAGGACGGACGAAGTTATCTGCCAGGATTTTTTTAACCCGCTCCACCCCATCATTAATAGCTGCTTCATCATCGGTGGCACAGTACATCCCCAGGAGGTATTCCAAAACATAAGTAGGAACATTGGCTCCCTGTTTAATCATCCCGGTCAGGTCTTTGCGAACTACCCGGCCGGCAAAATACTGGTTCAGTTTGGCATCCAAATACGACGTTTCCATTATCTTCGCCTCGCTTTTTGTAGTAAGGGGTGAGGGGTAAGGGGTAAGGACGCTTCGAGACCACTGAAAAAGTGCTCTTTTACGTGTCATTCTGAGCGATAGCGAAGAATCTAATTAGCGTAAACCCCAATATTACGGAATTCCAAAAAGATCCTTCGTCGCCTGCACTCCTCAGGATGACATTTATGATACTTTTTCAGCAGTCTCGAACGCTTCCCCTGCCCCTGCTCTTAAAAATCAAAATCAGAGCTGATAGCTATGTTGATTTTAAATGCAATTTTTTCTTCAATTAATTCCGTATCTGCATCCCTGACTATCAGGAAATAATCCTTTTGTTTATCATGGGGCCCGGTTTTTAAGGTTAATCTTACTTTATGGCTGCGTTCAACCGGCTTATCGGAGCGCTTGTCGGCAATAAGCATCTCCCGGTTGGAGATTATTTTACCGTTTTCATCTTCCATATAAACTTCAACCGTTCGGGGCAGGTGTTCTTCATCTACTTTTTCGGTCTGGAAGAATTCCAGGCTAAACAGGGTATTGCTTATCTTGCGGGATTCGTTTACCAATTTAAGTTTAACCTTATTTTCTTCCTTCTTCCGGCGGTTAGAACCCCGCAAAGCTTTATATTTGATTAAAGGAACCATCACTTCCTGCAGGGCAGTACCGCCGTGAACAAAGTTAGCCCCTGGTCCCTGTACCTTAAAGCGAATGGCCGCGCGGGGCACGTAAACCCATAAATCTCCTTGCTCACAGCTAATATAATCAGGTTTAAACCGCATTAAGGCATCGCTTTGCACTTCCTCATAACTGAGTAGGTAGCGCCTTTTCTCTGCAAATGCCGCTACCATTTCCTTTTTCATTTTATCGCTTTCCGGCAGAGGATCCCGCCGATACAAAAAGCCATGGTCGGCGGTTACAAAAATATTCACCCCGCCCAAATCGTCCCTAATCAGGCGGATTAAACGATAAATTTCCTCCAGGCTCTGACCAACCGCATCAAATACCTTTACTTCGGTTGCTGCCGTATGTCCGGTGGCATCGATACTATCATGGTAGATATATATCAGCTTTTTTCCTTTCACCAATTCCCGCCGGGTTTCTTTGTTCATGTCGATGAGTGCCTGGTAATGTACGGCCACGGCATCTGGTATCCGATGCTGTAAAACCTGTTCTCGTTCTTGCAGGCTATCGGTTTTCTTGCTATCCACCAGTACCTGTTGATTCTGGTTCAGGCTTAGTTCCCGGTGGGGCAGGAGAGCGGCCATTCCATAAGGTGTGGTTGAGGGTAAGACCCCCAGCATAGTATCCAGGTTTACGGTAGCTACCGTTTCCTGGTTCAGACGAATAGCGATATCCACGGCCACTTCATAGCGCAGGGCATCGGAAATGATAATAAAACAACGTTCACCCCCATTAATCATGGGTTCTATTTCCCGTTGATAAAAATTCTGCTGCCGAGTAACCCCGTCTACCTGCCAGCCCGAGGGATTGCTTTCCAGAGCCTGCGACCAGGCCGTGCCCAGTTCTTGCAAAAACCAGTTACTATAAATATTTTCCACCAATGCCCGCAGGGGCTTTAAGAATTCCACCGGGTTGCGGTCATAATGCCAGTAGAAATTACGGTAATAATAATCTACTAGAAAATAATTTTGGGCATAGCCATCCCATAGCTCTTTTACGCCTACCATGGGAATGGGCGCTAAAGTTTTCTTTAAATCCAGGATTTTTAACAGGTGGTACAAGGCTTCATAAATGTTTTCGTATTTCCGGTACCAGTATTTGGTACGCCGAGTTTTAATAAGGTTAAGGCAGAAATCATAGTTTTCCACCTGATTGCTGATAGATTCCTGGATGTAACCAAGAATTCTCTGGTCAAAGCACTCAAAACCATCACATTCACCCAGTTCTTCAACCGGGATATCCTCTATCCGCCCGGCAATACCCATGGTTCTGTCTACAGCGGCAGACAGCTCTTCATACCTGTCGTTATCGGTCTGGTTATTCATCCAGTGGTCAACAAAGTAAATGCAGTTTCCCTTGCCCGGGTCAGCCAGATATTCTTGCAAGGGTTGGAGGTGTTTATCATCAAGGGTTCGCCGCAGGCTATTAATTAAGATATGGGCAGCCAGTTTGGGCAGGGAGTGTTCTTCGCGGGTGTAGCCAAAATACCTGCCGACATGCTTCCAAAAAACCTCTCCGTCCATAAAACGTTTGATATCCGAGAGAAATCGGTTATTCTCCTCCTCCAAACCACTACCCAGCACCTTTTTATAGACTTCCTGCTGATCCGGATACTTCAATCCACATAATGCTGACATCATAGCAATTTCCAGGGTAGCCTCATCATAACCAGCATCTTTGGAGACATCATCTTCCCCATGGGTGGCATTCCCGGTCAGGGGTATCCCCGGGGCATGTCCCCATTCTCGGTAACTGGCTAGCCTTTTACGGCGTTCAGCATTCTTGAAAAATTTCTCATAATGCTTTACCTGTGGTCTTAAAGCCATGGGGATACCCAGTTCTTCCATATGCAACAGGAGCCGATCAGCATAAAATTCATAGGAATAGAGATATGTATCAATCAGCCAGTTATCCTCATCGCGAGCCGGCCGGTGGTTGGCATATATTAAATAATTAGATTCAGTGTCTTCCATTTCCAGTAGATATTTGGTGTAAAAATAGTTGTGCCCGGTAAGCTGGTGTACCTTGACCTGTTGCAGGTGCAGTTCATTAATTAAATCAGCAAATTGTCCCTCGGTATCGTACCAGAAGACAATTTTTCGTTTTTCCCCCGGCCTCAGGGCTTCCTCAAACTTTTTATTCAAACTTTGCTCAATCTGTTCCCGTTCCATCTTTTCCTCCGCTGTTTGGGCTTAATAAACTTTGTCCACCGATAATATATCACCGGTGGACTGTTCATTGGCTCGAAGAATATAGTTATAAACAAGCTAAAACCGTTATGCGAATTAAACTGAAGAGTGCTTTCTATATTTCATAGCAGCTTCGCTGACCTCTTTTACCGTTTTGTCTTGCCAGAGATTCTCCTGCCACTTCGTATAATCAAATGGTTCTCTCATGATAAGGGCTATAAACCTTTCTGCCTCCACCTTGCCGAGATGCTCTACTA
This sequence comes from Syntrophomonadaceae bacterium, assembly GCA_028683995.1. Lineage (GTDB taxonomy): Bacteria > Bacillota > Syntrophomonadia > Syntrophomonadales > Syntrophomonadaceae > UBA4844. Next base: position 5,118 of record JAQUGU010000098.1, read on the forward strand.
AAATTTTCATTCCTTCACTTCTGATCAGGCTATCAGTTTTCATTAAGATCACCCTCCAGATTCCTGATAAAATCAACGGGCTCCCTGGCCAACCAGGCAGCATATTCTAAAGCCTGCTGAATGTCTTCCACTTCCAGATCGGGATATTCTTGAATTATGTCCGTAAAGCTTTTACCCCGTGCCACCAGTCCCACCAGTAAGGAAACAGTAATCCTCATGCCACGAATGCACGCCTGCCCTCCCATGATGGATTGGTCGAAGGTTATACGGTTATAACCTGGCATGGTAATTCCCCTTAATCTCTTATTTCCCGATATTATAGCCTGGCTATGTAAATTATATCACGAAACATATTCCACCAATAAACGCTAACTGCTATATCGATGAAGATTACTGTTAATTGTACCACCAATTGGAAATAACAACCAATATCTTTCAGCCTGGGTAATTTTATTTGTTTTTATTTTCTATTAGAATAGCGGAAAAAGGGTAAAGAACACTATCAAAATCAGAACAAAAAACCTCGATTATTGAACTCAGTCAAGTAAATATAACTATTAGCATATTGCACAAACGCCTGTTTTTAGCTCTTTTAAAAATGCATTTCATATGTTTTTCACGTATCAGTCAACTTACAGTCAAGTAAAACTTAAGCCCAATAAGGCAAGTACTTCTTATGCTTATCAGAGGCGGTCTCATCGGCCAGTTTAATCAATCCACTTTCCGTGCTGCAGAATTTGATAATGCACTGATATACTCCCCGATCATATCGCGGTTAAAGTTGTTTGATTTAAATTCTACCCAGGGGACTTCATGTTGCAGTTTTCTTAATTCCTGGATAAGAGAAACTACTTTTTCACTCGTATAGGGCATTGCTATCTCTCCTTTCTCTCTTATAAGATATTTTACACATAAATTAAGCATTCTTACGTCTCTACATCATCAGACCTGAGTCAAGTAAAGAGTAAATTAAAACAATCAACATATAGTGTTCTTAGTTTTTCTTTCCCCAATAACTTGTGTATTTTAATGCTTTAAGTAATAGGTAATCAAGTAACAGTCAACTGACAGTCAAGTAAAACTCAAGCCCAATGAGATAAGGACTTTCTGTTTATATAATAGTGCCCAGATAACATCTTGCATAAATGCGCTTATCTGGCTACCGGTCAATAATGCACGATTAACAGTGTAAATGGTTTAATATATTTCGTTTCTTAACCCGTCGAATTCGATGGGGTTTTATTATATCTT
>JAQUGU010000099.1 GCA_028683995.1 Syntrophomonadaceae bacterium
ATTTATAAAACTCATAGTGCAGAAATTTAAGTCTCCCTAGAAAGGAGGTGATCCAGCCGCACCTTCCGATACGGCTACCTTGTTACGACTTCACCCTAGTCATTGAGTTCGCCTTAGGTAACCTATTAATTGGCCAACTTCGGGCGCCCCCAACTTCCATGGTGTGACGGGCGGTGTGTACAAGACCCGGGAACGCATTCACCGTGACATTCTGATTCACGATTACTAGCAACTCCGACTTCATGCAGGCGGGTTTCAGCCTGCAATCCGAACTGGGGCCGGTTTTGAAGTTTTGCTCCCCCTTGCGGGTTTGCTTCTCGCTGTACCGACCATTGTAGCACGTGTGTAGCCCAGGACATAAGGGGCATGATGATTTGACGTCATCCCCACCTTCCTCCGAGTTATCCCCGGCGGTCTCACTAGAGTGCCCAGCATAACCTGATGGCAACTAATGACAAGGGTTGCGCTCGTTGCGGGACTTAACCCAACATCTCACGACACGAGCTGACGACAACCATGCACCACCTGTCTCCTCTGCCCCGAAGGGAAGCTTCGATTAAGAAGCGATCAGAGGGATGTCAAGCCCTGGTAAGGTTCTTCGCGTTGCTTCGAATTAAACCACATGCTCCGCTGCTTGTGCGGGTCCCCGTCAATTCCTTTGAGTTTCACACTTGCGTGCGTACTCCCCAGGCGGAGCACTTAATGCGTTAACTGCGGCACCGAAGCCTTGCGACCCCGACACCTAGTGCTCATCGTTTACAGCGTGGACTACCAGGGTATCTAATCCTGTTCGCTACCCACGCTTTCGTGCCTCAGCGTCAGTTACAGTCCAGAAAGCCGCCTTCGCCACTGGTGTTCCTCCTAATATCTACGCATTTCACCGCTACACTAGGAATTCCGCTTTCCTCTCCTGCACTCAAGCCCTCCAGTTCGCGGGGCTTACATTGGTTGAGCCAATGCCCTTCACCCCACGCTTAAAGAACCGCCTACGCACTCTTTACGCCCAATAATTCCGGATAACGCTCGCCCCCTACGTATTACCGCGGCTGCTGGCACGTAGTTAGCCGGGGCTTCCTCCACGGGTACCGTCATTTGTTTCTTCCCCATGGACAGAGCTTTACGACCCAAAGGCCTTCTTCGCTCACGCGGCGTTGCTGCATCAGGCTTTCGCCCATTGTGCAATATTCCCCACTGCTGCCTCCCGTAGGAGTTTGGACCGTGTCTCAGTTCCAATGTGGCCGATCACCCTCTCAGGTCGGCTACTGATCGTTGCCTTGGTAGGCCGTTACCCTACCAACCAGCTAATCAGACGCAGGCCCATCCCATACCGATAAATCTTTGGCCAAGGAGCCATAGAGTCCCTTGGCATTATGAGGTCTTAATCCCGGTTTCCCGAGGCTATCCCCCAGTATGAGGCAGGTTGCCCACGCGTTACTCACCCGTCCGCCGCTTTCCCCTCCCGCACTTGACCGAAATCTTGTTTGGAAGGTTCACGCTCGACTTGCATGTGTTAGGCACGCCGCCAGCGTTCATCCTGAGCCAGGATCAAACTCTTAATATACTTGTATGAAAAGGTCCTAAGACCGTCTCACCTTGCTCAGGAAACGCATTGCGTTTCGCTTTATTGTTTTTTTTCAAAGAATTGTACGTGACCCGTTCAATTTACATTGAACGTTTCTTACCCGATCATTTTCATGATCGCTTTTGTACATAGTCTTATTTGACTAAATTTCTGCACTATGAAGTTTTCAAGGTTCTTCGGAAAGTCTTTTTTGACCCCCCTGCACCGGTCTTTCCGGCTCCTCTCCGACAACCTTCGCCATCGGAGCGGCTTTATTAGTATATCTCTGTTGCTGGCTTTTGTCAACATCTTTTTTCTTTTTTGTTCTTGTCTTTTGCCTTAGTTTGCGGACTTTTTTCCGCTCATTTGCCAGCGACAGCTTTTACAGAATAGCACTCACTTCTCTCTCTGTCAACTCTTTTTTGACATTTTTCATTAAATTATTTTTTTAATTTTTTAGTATGATGTAAGCCAAACGCTAAATAGATTGCTATGCCGATAAGATTGAACAATCCATAGAATAAATAGACACCTTTCCCGCCGGAACTCCCAACTACAATACCCCCTGCGAATTGACAAGTAATGGTTCCACAGTTAGAGGACAAGGCAGTATAAAGAGATACGGCCAAAGGGATTAATTTTGGATTAACCAACTTTTTAATGTATTTCATCGTTTCGACGAGGAAAATTCCGTTAATAAAACCTTGAAGGAAAAACGTTCCCATTAACCAAGGAGTGGTGGGGCCGGTGCTATACCAAAGAAATCGTAAAGCACATACACACATGGCGATTAGGATCATTCGTTCTAAAGTAAAGCGGGCAGAAATGCACTCTGACCATGCCATAAATGGTGCTTCACTTACAGCCATTAATAAGAGTGCAATTCCCATTCCTGTAATAGTTCCTCCTTGATCAATATAAAGGAAACTAAAATATGTGTTGTGCGCAAAGGAAGGTCCATTAATAAAAAAAGTACTCGCTAATAAGGCCATATATTCTTTATTATAAATAAGATCTCTATAGGACCCGGCTCCGGTATCCTGCTTTTGTGATTGAGAAGAAACCCAGCTCGGCAAATCCCTTCTGCTATGGATAAACCTTTTTATCATTATAGAAGTAAGTAAAAGAAGGGATGCAAACACAGGGAAAATGGAAACCAATCCAATTTTATCAGCAATGCCTCCGGTAACTCCGATACCCAAAGCATATCCTACGGCTCCCCATTTGCGGGCTGCTCCAAAAGGATAATTAGCTTCTAACGTAGTTGAATCAATCAGAGGGAAAATAGGATTTTCAAAAAAGAATACTATTATATATAAGAAAAGAAATTGTGTATAACCGGTCACTGCCATTAATGATAAAGATAACACGGCAGTAAAAATGCAAAAAAACAGAATAAGATTTTTATTATTTCCTCGTCTGTGGTAAATTGCGCCCCAAAAAGGATTTGATAAGATTCCTATAGCTGTTGCAGAAGCTGTGATTATACCGATTGATGCCCCTGAAAACCCAATGTGTGCTAAATACTGTCCGATAAAAGGGAATAATGACCCCAAAGCAGCAAAGGAGCATACGTATAGCCCGGTAAAATAATTGATTCTTCTTGCCATCTCATTCTCCTTATTTGAGATTTTAGTCATTTACAATTAAGTTCATTGTAACAAATTTAAGAATAACTGGCAAAGAATTTGGATAGGCTAACCAGAAAATACTAGTAGGGAGGTGAATGGAATCGAATGGTTAATATTCTGATTCGTACAATCATACTTTATTTAGTTGTCCTTTTTATTTTACGGGTTATGGGGAAAGGCGACTTATCAAAAATGGATCCTTTTCAAGTTGTGGTTCTATTCATGATTGCAGAGCTGGCTGCTCTACCCATTGAGACCCCTGATATTTCTGTATTTACCGGTCTTACCGCCCTTCTAACCCTCTTATTATTAGATGTGGTTATTTCCTCATTATCACAAAAGTGCCAATGGTTTAAAAACCTAGTAAACGGTAAAGCAAGCATTCTTGTGGAAAAGGGGGTAATCAATGAAAAAGAAATGAAGCGACTCCGTATCAACTTCGATGACTTATCGGAGCAACTTCGTATTAAGAATTATCCATCCATTGCGGATTTGGATTATGTCATTCTGGAAGCAAATGGGGATATGAGCGTCATACCTAAACCGGAAAAAAATCCTGTTACTCGTGAAGATATGGGGATTCAACCGGGAAATGAGTTTCTTCCTCTTATAATAATCGCAGATGGGATACTTTATAAGTCCAACCTAAAAAAATTAGCAAAAGATGAAGCTTTTTTAAAAGCCCAGCTTTCCATTCAGGGGATTACAGATTATTCCCAAGTACTTTTCTGTTTCAGTGATGAGACAGGTATGTTTAAAATATACCCAAAATCAGAATCTACGAAAGGGTGGGATATCCAATGAGATCCCTGGTGATTTCAATCATTGCCCTATCCCTGATACTGGGGTCATGGGGCCTTTTCATGGGTTATGCCAATAAAAGCCTTAGAAATATGATTCAAACTGTTAAAAACGAAGTAATGGTAGAAGTAGTTCAAGACAACTGGGATAATAGTGAAAAAGCCTTGGAACAAGTGTCATCCTCTTGGTACCGTGGCCGGAAAGGGTATTCTATTTTTTTGAATGCCCGATCAATTGATGACATTGAATCATCTATTTCCAAAGCTCTGGCCTATGTCCGAATGAAAGAAAAAGCGAATGCCTTGGGTGAGTTGGCTTATCTTCATCATCAACTTATCTTCTTATTGGAAAATGAAATGATATTACTTGAAAACATTTTATAACTATGCTATTCTTTAAGCCAGTAGAGTAAATATTGTGCGCTTGTTTTAGTTGACATGAAGTGTCATGGGATGGGATGTTGCCCATGAACGAAAAACCTTTGGTTTGCGATACAATGTTGCGTCCGCTACATTAAAGGAGTTGCATTGTTAAATTCCCACCTTCTTTAGTGTAGTATAACACTAGTAGGAAGGGGTTTTTTTTAATGAAAAAAATAAATACAAAGTCCTTGGTAATTATGGCTCTTTTTGCAGCCATAAGCATTATTCTCGCCCGTTTTCTTGTGGTCTATCTAACCAATAGTGTACGAATCAACTTCGGAAATATTCCTATTATTCTTGTCAGTTTATTGCTGGGGCCTGTGGCAGGAGGTCTTACTGCAGCTGTTGCAGACATATTAGGTGCTCTTTTGTTTTCCCCTCTTTCATGGTATCCACCCTTGACTATCGCTCCTGTAATTGTAGGAATTCTTCCTGCAGTTTTAAAACCTATGCTACTCAAAAAAGTTAACTTTTGGCGTATATATTCAATAATTCTAATTACTGATTTGATTGCAGGGGTCGGCCTTACTACATATCTCCTATCTAAGCTTTATGGGACCGGCTATTTTGAACTTCTGGCCGTCAGAGCTCCGATAGCACTGGCTGTATCTCTTGTTGAGGGCCTGGCTGTCTACATACTATATAAAAGACTGGCTAAAATGATTTAGCTGGTATTTACCGCATCGGTCGGAAAAACAACCCAACTTGGTATTTCCTGAACGTAGGACAGTGACTTCGCAATTATTATCGCAATCCTTACAGTTAAAACGAATACTGGATATAGACTCTTCTCCGATTTGAAACCCTCTGAAACAGGTACGTTTTCCATCCAAATCCGTTTTTTCCTTTGCAAGGATTGCAGATCCGTAGGCTCCCATTACTTTATGGTATTCAGGTACAAATACGCTGCACCCCAGTTCCTCTTCAAAGGCCTTTTTTATTCCATCATTTGCAGCAACCCCCCCCTGAAAACATACCTTAGGTAAAATTTGTTTCCCTTTAGCCACGTTGGACAAATAATTGCGTACCAAGGCTTTGGACATTCCTGCAATAATATCTTCCATCTTACATCCCAGCTGTTGCTTATGTATGATGTCTGATTCTGCAAAAACTGCACACCTTCCCGCAATTCCTACCGGGTTTTCAGCCGCCATCGCAAGCTTGCCCAGCTCTTCCACCTTATATCCAAGTCGTTCTGCTTGTCGATCGAGAAAAGAACCGGTACCTGCCGCACAAACCGTATTCATAGCAAAGTCAAATATAACTCCATGACGAAGCAGAATTATTTTCGAATCCTGCCCTCCAATTTCCAATACAGTACAAATATCCGGATCTAACGTTGCTGCTGCTACAGCATGGGTGGTAATCTCATTTTTCACCACATCCCCGCCAGCAATGGCAAAAGCCAGCGCCCGGCCGCTGCCGGTAGTTCCCACCCCTCTGATATCTCCGTTCTGATATTGGTTGGATAACTGCCGCATTCCCTCTTTTACCGCTTCTATTGGGTTTCCTTTTGTTTGTAAATAAAGTTGGTCAATAATCTTCAAGTCTTCGTTCATTACAACAAAATCTGTACTCACCGAGCCAACATCAATTCCTAAATAGAGTGTCTCCATAACCCCTTCCTCTCCTCCTAATTAACAGATCCACGAAAGCTTCAATTCGAGTAATATACCCAGCTTCTCCCCACATTTCATCAAAAAGGATGGTCAACACCGGCAATCCCTCATCCCTGCCTAACCCATCAAAAACAGATTTGGCCACAATTTCAGGCATGCAACCTACCGGAAGCAAATGTATGATGCCGTCATATCCGCCTTTTTGATAGCGAATCGCTTCCCTTACCGTTTCCTTGGCATAACCTCCAATACAATGGGGCATGTATT
>JAQUGU010000100.1 GCA_028683995.1 Syntrophomonadaceae bacterium
TTTTTAAGGTAAAGTTCTACTAGATCCGCAATGGCCTGTTCATCATCAACTACCAATATATTTGTAACCAAAGCTTCATCCCCTATTCTTTGGATTATATATCTCCATAATAATGATACTACGAAATATAAAATCATTTCGTAGCTGTTATCTTATCAAAACCTTAAGATTTTGTTAACCGTGGGATATTGATACACTCATGGAACTCCTGAAAAAGGAAAGTAAGTGTGGCTATTGGCTTTGATTGATAGCAGAAGAAATGTTGAGGAAATATTACTGGATAGATTCATCCAGGTTCGGTTGCCAACATTACGCTTATACTATAGTTAGGTTTCCCTAGCATATAAAACTATACATCAATACCAACCATACTATAATGCTAAGAAGGATAATTCACAGAAGATTCATCGTAAAATACTTTGTGTTACAATAAGTAAGGTCTTTTAGTCATTCGTGAATGGAGGAAAATCAAGTGCGTTATGAACCTGAAAATCGACTTGTCGCGAGCGCGCTTAAATATTGGAAGTGGAATGGTTTTCTGTCATCTTTGTTTTGGTGGATTGTCCCGCTAGCCTATTTCTTTGCTATTCGTTTCTTGGAGTGGCCGCAATGGATTCTTGGAGTACTTATCATTGCTTGTGTAGGTATAACGATTTTAGCAACAACACTTTTTCCTAAGATCACCTGGGAAAGATGGCGTTATGATGTATCCAATCAGGAGATTGATCTTTTATATGGAAGGTGGATAAAAAAACGGACGATTATACCAATGGTACGTGTTCAGCATGTTGATACCAAGCAGGGCCCTTTAATGAAACAGTTTGCTTTGTCAGCAGTTACAATTTCTACTGCAGCAGGTAGTCATGAGATACCGGCACTGGCTGAAGAGGTAGCTGATGAATTGCGTGACCGCATATCTGTTTTGGCTCGGGTGGTGGAAGAAGATGTCTGATCCCGAGCGTCTACATCCGGCTGCTGTACTGGAGTATCTGATTAAAAACATTCGTTCCTTAATCGAAATATTATTACCAGGTTCGGTTGTGCTTTTTAGCAGTCCCCTACGCCGTGAATGGATTATTGGTTTCATCCTTATATTGTTAGGACTTTACATCGGTTTTGCAATCATATACTGGTTACGCTATCGCTATTATGTTTACAATGATGAGCTGCGGGTGGAATATGGTGTTTTCACCAGTAAAAAAACCTATATCCCTCTGGAACGCATCCAGAGTGTACAGGTTTCTGCAGGGGTGGCACAGCGTATTTTTGGCCTGGTAAAACTAGAGGTCCAAACAGCCGGCGGAGGGCTGGCGGCGGAAGTATCTTTGCCGGCGATTACCCTACAACAAGCGAATGTCCTGCAAGAAAGATTACATCTGCCCCCTATCCAACGAATGGAAGAAGAATCCTCTGACCATCCTTCTCCAGAGAGAAAACTTAGCTGGAAAGAACTGATGATTACTGCCAGCACTTCGAATGGATTAGGAGTAGTATTCCTTGGGGCTACAGCGCTCATTTCTCAGGTGGAACAGATTTTCCCCGATCGTAATATTTACGAAATGCTTGGGCACTTCTTAAGTGGATATGGCAATAAGGGAATTTTGGTCTGGGTAGTCATGTTCTTATTGCTTCTCATCATGGCATGGTTATTATCCATGTTGGGTACAGTCTTGAGCCTGGGTGGATTTCTGTTAATCCGGGAAGAGGATCGCCTCGTAATTAGCCGCGGTTTAATAGAAAAGAAACAGGTTAGTATTCCTCTTAAACGAATTCAAGCCATTAAAATTGTAGAAGGAGTTCTCCGGCAGCCATTTGGGCTAATTACTCTTCATGTGGTCAGTGCAGGACATGGCGATAAATCAGGGAGAGACGTAGTACTTTTCCCCTTGCTCCCGAAGAAAGACCTGGATGAATTTCTGCACATTTATTTACCAGAGTTTGCAATAGAGAAAGAGATTATCCCCTTATCTGCCGCTGCTAAAACTCGTTATCGTCTAATTTATACAATCCCGGCTTTGCTGATAGCAATTCCGGTGAGCATTTTACTGCCATATGGTTTCTTTTCATTCTTACTACCCATTGGGGCCTTCTTTTTAGGTGTACAGCAGTATAAGGATGCAGGCTGGAAGATTAATGGAGATCAACTGCTGGTTCGTTCCCGTATGTTTGGTCGTGTTACCACCCTATTAAAACGGCAACGGGTACAATCTTTTCAACTGCGTCAGAATCCGCTGCAAAGACGTAAAGGCTTACATGCCTTTTCGATAATGGTGGCTTCGAGTCTGGGGGGAACAAATATAAGTTTAAATGGGATTAATGAACAGGATAGCGTAGAAATTATAGATTGGGTTTAGCAGTAGCGCTAGTTACCTCGCATAACAACACCTGGGGAATTATTGGTTTGGGTAGGATAGGGCGAGCGAGAATCGCAACCCCGACTATACCAGGGTAGAGTTGGAGACTAGTCATAATCGCCTTCTAAATTGGCAACACTTTGAATATAGTGTTGAAACAAAATTTTGAAGGTGGTATTATATGGATAAGAAGAAAGAGATAGAGAAAATTCAAAGGGAGGGAGAAGATATGCCAGCAGTTGCGAAAAAAGAAGAGTTATGTAGAGGTTTGGCATTATCATCTAAAAAGTTAACTGAAATATCAGTTAAACCAAAAATAAAAAACGGGAAAGTATTATTAGATAAAAAAAACAAAGACCATCGGTACATATTAGATGAGGAATAATCATTCCCAGAATGCCTGAAGTTGGAGATGCATTTTATCTCGAAGTAGAATATGAAGATGTTTTTGACGGATCAAAAATAAGGCCAGTAATAATTATTGATAAAAGAGACGATAATATTTTCCTGGTTTCAACTACCTCCCAAAAACCTAAAAATCCGCCATCGTATTATGATCAATTCAAAATACCAATATTAAATTGGAGAAGAATTGGTTTTAAAGAACCATCATGGGCAAAAAGTTATAAATTAATACAATTATCAGAAGAAGACTTAAATAAAATAAATAAAAAAGATTATATAGGTTGTTTAAGTGAAGACGATCTAAAATTTTTAATCAACGAAATTGAACGATTACATAGTTAAAAAGACCTCTCTTGTAGAGGCCTTTTCTTATATTTAATGGAATTTATGTCCCGGCTACTGATGAGGACCGCAGAATACTGGCAACCCTATTGAAGGGCCGAAAAAATGTACGACTGGTACGCAACCCTTTCGCTGCCAGCCCTATGCTAATCGGAATCTTAAGACCCTTAATCATTATCCCCGATATTAACTTTACGGAAAAACAGCTTAAAAATATTTTGCAGCATGAGGCTGTTCATTTAAAGCGTTTTGATGTCGGAGTTAAATGGTTGACGATGATAGCTGTATCGCTGCACTGGCTTAATCACCATCAAATATATAAAAAAACCGTCCCCTTGATATACTTCTTAATATTGCGGTTTTAATTACTTCCTGATAAAGTGACAATAGAATCAATAACGATTGGAATGAATTGAGATGGACGAGTATCTGGATGATGAAACCAAGGAACAGTTACTGGATGCCTTCCTAAAGATAAAAGAAGACATGAAAAAGTGGTAGGCCAGGCAGGAATCTAAACTCTGGGCACCGATTCAAGTACCCATTAATATTCATCAAGCTTTATCCAGGTTAACCAAGGATGAACTTACAATAATTAGACAGAATTTAGATATAAAGAATATTAGCAGTCTAAACAAGGCTGATTTAATTGCTAAATTAAAAAAATATATTCCCTTAATGGCTGAAGAACTGTTTCTGCGATTTGACCGCAATCGATACCAACTGGCTAATATTATTGTGAAAAACGGCGGTTGGGCCAGTACATCACGATTGGAGATAAAACAAGTGGAACACCTTCGTGACTATGGCCTGACTTTTCCCGGGATGTTGGAGAATAAACAGGTCCTGGTGATGCCAGTAGAGATAATCCGAGAATACCAGAAGTTGGGACAGGCTAGCTATAAACAGATAGTCGACCGAAACACTGAATGGGTCAAGCTTACCCAGGGTTTGTTATATTATTATGGTACGGTTGATTTAAGTATCCTGAAAAAGATGACCGAAAGCTATACTAACCAAAGCATTGAGTTCCTCACCTATGCTGATGTTATTGATGATGCTATGGGATACTATCGGGAAATAACCTGGAGCGGAGACGGATATAGCAATTACAGGGTTTTTGATTCCAGCCAGGTGATAGCAGAACAGTATGCCCGACCAACGATTGATTATTATCCATTTACCAAGAAACAGCTTTTAACAGCCGGTGAACCTGGATATGTCGAGCGAAACACTTCCTATATTACTTTTGTTGATTTTATTACTGAAAATTATGAAATAACCCGGGAAGAGGCAGATCAATTAGTGGAGGAATGTATTTATGCCATCCGGATTGGCGATAACCACCAAAATATAATTGAGTTTTTGCAAACCCAACTGGAGATATTAGACCTGGAAACGGTACAGGCGTTTATGGATCATATAACCTCTCTGATAAACAACACCCGGCAATGGTTTTTAAAAGGCTATAGTCCCAGTGAACTTTGGAAAAAGGAACAGCAACATCTTAAACCTCTTCCTCCTTCCGGGGCTGACATCATTGATATGAAGACACGGAAAAAGATAGGCCGAAATGACCCATGTCCATGTGGAAGTGGCAAGAAATATAAGAAGTGTTGCGGAAGGGAGTAAGATCCCTTCTTTCTAATTGCAAAATATGAAAAACAAACCGGTATTCCATTACTGTTTACTATAGGTTTCCAGGCAATTTTGCAGAATAATAATGGCTTCGGGCCTGCTCAATGGGTTATTTGGTTGGAAAGTTCCATCTGGATAGCCATGAATAATTCCGGCATTATAGGCAATATTAATTCCCTTTTGCCCCCAAATGGGCAACGGATCTTTAAAGGGAGCGGGAGTCGATGTAGCCGTTCCAAATATCATGCCTGCCAATGAGGCTGCTTCTGCCCGCGAAATACTTTGCTCCGGTTTTAATAAGCCTCCTTCATAACCCTTGATAAAGTCGCTTTCAATCAGGGGTATAATTTTATGTATACCTGCCTCGTTGCCGGTAACGTCAATGAATAAATCTTCAGGCATTATATTACTATCACCCAATTTAACCGGTGAATCGCTAAACGGCCAGGTCAGCTCGGCCAAACAGGTGAAAAACTCCAGACGACTGATTTCAGCTTCTGTATCTGTGGAGTATTCTTCTGCTACTTCTATAAACGGAGCTACTCTTACCTTACTATAATTATCCTGGTTAAAGACAAAATTAATCACCATAATATCTCCGGTAGTATCTACATGGCTAACCTCTACCGTCAGGGAACGAGGAGTGGCAGCTACAAAGCTTATCCCGGGCTTACTACCGGAATCACAAATTTGATTCTTCTTTCCATTCAATTGGTCCGGCCACTCTATATATTGTTTATAACTGTTAGCATCCGGAACCTGCATATAGCTTATCCCTGGCGGAAGTATAACCATTATTTTCTGGCCCTCTTGCACCGGTATGGCTATGCCAGGTTTTCCAATAATCTGTACTGTGCCCAGCTCCCTTTTTTCGCCATAGGAAATACAGGGCGACGATAAAACCGTGTTTATCGTATTGCCCTCTTGCGGGCCGTCCGCATTAATGCGGTCAGGGTCACATATAGTTATCTTAATATCAGTATCGGCAAGAACTGGTGAATTAAAATATAATATTATTGCCAGGACTGCAATAAAAGCTGTAGATAATAATATGTATTTTTTTTGGACTAACATAAATATCACTCCTATCTTTCGTAACAACATACACGCCAACTACTGTCAGGGTATCGGTTTAGTTTAATAAACCCTCATATTCTCGAAGTTCTCTCTATTAGCAAAAAATCATAACCTGTTTTGATATAATCCATAACTTTGTCAGCAATTAGCTTCTGCCCTTTTCTATTGGGATGCATCCCGTCTCTGCAAATAAATTTGGTGAAATCAGGTAACTGCAAAAATGAACTTCGAACATCGATTAGCCTGGTATGAGTTTCTTCGGCAACTTTTGTAATGACAGAACTGTATTTTTCCTGCCAGTAATAAATCTCCGAGACGCTTCCAATCCATTTAATAATGTTATCTTTGGTAACAGGATTGTTTTTACTAACCCATTCTAAATATTTATCGGCATTAAGTGGCGGCAAGGTCATAAGCACGGGAGTAACCTTAATATTTTTTAGCAGTTCTATGGTCTCGCGAAGGGCTGTT
>JAQUGU010000101.1 GCA_028683995.1 Syntrophomonadaceae bacterium
CCAGGAATAGCTGCTTAGATCAGGAAAGCAAACGCTTATTTTAGAGGGGGAAGAATATGGTGGATTTAATCGTTGGTGGTATAACAGCTGCCGGGTTACTGGTGTTTCTGTTCTATTGCTTGATGAAGGCGGAGGAGTTGTGATGAAGACGATTGATTTTATGCAAATGCTTATCTTCCTGCTGGTGCTAGTGGCCTTGGCCATTCCCCTGGGAAGCTATATGGCCAGGGTTTTTAACGGAGAAAAAAGTCTTCTGGACCGCATTATGAATCCTCTGGAAAAGGTCATATACCGACTCGGCGGGGTGGATGCAATGGAAGAAATGGGCTGGTGGCAGTACGCGAAGGCCTTACTACTATTTAATCTCTTTGGTTTGATTTTGCTTTTTCTGTTGCAGATATTGCAAGCTTGGCTTCCTTTTAATCCCCAGAAGTTTGCCGGAATGAAATGGGATGTGGCTCTTAATACCGGCATTAGCTTCATGACCAATACCAACTGGCAGGCTTATGGAGGGGAAAGTACCCTGGGCTATTTAGCCCAGATGGCCGGCTTGACGGTACAAAATTTTCTGTCTGCTGCCACAGGTATAGCGGTGGTGGTGGCTCTAATAAGGGGCTTAACCCGGCGCAGCGCCAAGACCATCGGCAATTTCTGGGTGGATATGACCCGCTCAACCACCCGGATATTGTTGCCTATCTGCTTTATATTTGCTTTGGTCCTGGTTTCTCAGGGAGTAATTCAGAACCTTCATCCCTACCAGACCGTGCAAACTCTGGAAGGCGGAAAGCAGGTACTGGCCATGGGGCCGGTTGCTTCACAGGAAACTATTAAAATGTTGGGAACCAATGGCGGTGGATTTTTCAATGCTAATTCGGCCCATCCTTTTGAGAACCCTAATGGAATAACTAACTTTTTGGAGATGCTGGCCATTTTAATTATTCCAACTGCCCTACCTTTTGCTTTTGGACACATGAGTGGTGATAAGAGACAAGGGCGAGCTATATTTGCTGCAATGATGCTGATTTTTATTCTGGCTCTGGGGGTCTGTTACTGGAGCGAGGCATCCGGCAATCCCCAAATCACTGCTCTGGGTACGCAGGGATCATCAGCCCTGGAAGGTAAAGAACTGCGTTTCGGAGTGAGCAGTTCATCCCTCTTTGCCACGGTGACTACCGCTGTTTCCTGTGGGGCAGTGAATTCCATGCATGACAGCTTTACTCCGCTGGGCGGAATGATACCGCTTTTGCTCATAATGCTGGGTGAAATTGTTTTTGGAGGCGTGGGTGCGGGCTTATACGGAATGCTGGTCTTTGTAATCATTACGGTATTTATTATCGGCCTGATGGTCGGGCGAACCCCGGAATACCTGGGTAAGAAGATTGAATCCCGGGAGATGAAAATGGTTACCCTGGCAGTGCTGATTCCGGCAGCTTCTATTCTGCTGGGCAGTTCGGTAGCCGCGGCATTTCCGGCAGGAACCAGTTCAGTATTGAATCCCGGGCCGCACGGCTTGAGCGAGATACTATATGCCTTTTCTTCCTGTACGGGTAATAACGGCAGTGCCTTTGGCGGGCTTAATGCCAATACCATGTTCTATAATTTAATGCTCAGTGCAGCCCTGCTGGCTGGCAGATTCGGAATTATGCTGCCGGTTCTGGCGGTAGCCGGCAGCATGGCGGGTAAAAAGGCAGTACCAGCCGGTCCGGGAACCTTCTCTACTACCGGCGGCCTGTTTGTTGGTCTGTTGGTAGCTACGGTTCTTATTGTAGGAGCCTTGACTTATTTTCCGGCTCTGGCTCTGGGGCCTATTGTGGAACATCTAATAATGCTGGGTGGATAAGGCATTGAAGAGGAGACGATAAAAATGGCAATTATTCAGGGGACTTATCCCCAGAAACAAAAAAAACAACCCCTTTGTGCTGCAATCTTCAAGCAAGCGGTGGGGGAAGCATTTAAAAAGCTTGATCCTCGTCTGCTGTGGCGCAATCCGGTTATGTTGGTGGTTGAAATAGGGGCTCTTTTAACTACTCTCTTTGTTTTACGAGATGTATTGACGGGACAATGGGATAGTATTGGGCTTAATTTACAGATAGCAATATGGCTATGGATTACCGTGCTTTTTGCTAACTTTGCCGAAGCGGTAGCCGAAGGACGAGGCAAAGCTCAGGCAGCTGAGTTGCGCAATACCCGCACGGCAACTATCGCCAAAAAGGTATCCGGTTCCATCCTCTTAAAAATACCGGCTACGGAATTACGCAAGGGTGACCTGGTAAAAGTAGAAGCAGGGGACATAATTCCCGGCGATGGCGAAGTGGTTGAAGGTATAGCTTCCGTGGATGAAAGTGCCATTACCGGTGAATCAGCTCCGGTAATCCGGGAATCGGGCGGGGATCGCAGTTCAGTTACTGGAGGAACCCGGGTTCTCTCTGACTGGATTATCGTTAAAATTACCGCTGATCCGGGCGAAACTTTCCTGGATCGGATGATACACCTGGTGGAGGCCGCCCAGCGTCAGAAAACTCCTAATGAAATCGCCTTAACGATTCTACTATTGGGCCTGACTATTATCTTTTTGATAGCTGTAAGCACTATGGAATCCTTTGCCATATATTCTAAAGCCAAGGTATCCGTGCCGGTGCTCATTGCTCTGCTGGTCTGTTTGATTCCTACCACCATCGGGGGACTGCTAAGTGCCATCGGCATTGCCGGTATGGATCGACTTTTCCAGCGCAATGTATTGGCTATGTCTGGTCGAGCCGTAGAGGCCGCTGGGGATGTTGATGTCCTGCTTATGGACAAAACCGGTACTATTACGCTGGGTAACCGTATGGCCATGGAATTTATCCCCGCTCCGGGAATAAGTGTCCAAGCATTGGCGAATGCTGCTCAACTATCTTCGCTGGCGGATGAAACACCGGAGGGGAGGAGCATAGTAGTTCTGGCCAAAAACCAGTATGGTTTAAGGGAACGAGACATTTTAGAGATGGGGGCCCAGTTCATTCCCTTTTCCGCCCATACCCGTATGAGCGGAGTAAAGGTGGAAGGCCGCGAAATCTGGAAAGGAGCCGGCGATGCTATTGAAGGCTACCTGCAATCTCAGGGTAAGGAATTGGATTCCGAAACAAGAAACATTGCTAACACTATTGCCAGAAATGGAGCCACCCCGTTGGTGGTGGTGGAAAATCTCAGGGCTTTAGGAGTTATTAATCTGAAAGATGTGGTCAAGGGCGGTATAAAGGAGCGTTTTACCCAGTTGCGGCGCATGGGTATCAAGACCATCATGATTACCGGTGATAATCCGTTAACCGCAGCTGCCATAGCCGCCGAAGCCGGAGTGGATGACTTCCTGGCTGAAGCCACCCCGGAGACCAAGCTTAAACTAATCAGAGAGCATCAGGCTATGGGACACCTGGTAGCCATGACCGGAGATGGAAGCAATGATGCCCCGGCATTAGCCCAGGCCGATGTGGGTGTAGCTATGAACAGCGGTACTCAGGCAGCTAAAGAGGCCAGCAATATGGTGGATCTGGATAGCAACCCCACCAAATTGATTGAAATTGTTGAGACCGGCAAACAGTTGCTGATGACCCGTGGTTCGCTGACAACCTTCAGTATTGCTAATGATGTAGCCAAATATTTTGCCATAATCCCGGCTATTTTTGTCGGTGCCTACCCCCAACTGGGAGTATTGAACATCATGGGTCTGGCAACTCCCCAGAGTGCCATTCTATCAGCGGTAATATTTAATGCACTCATTATTATTGCACTGATTCCCCTGGCTTTGCGAGGAGTCAGTTACCGGCCTTTGGGAGCGGATGCCATTTTAAAGCGCAATATTCTGCTTTATGGACTGGGAGGTTTGCTGATACCTTTTATTGGCATTAAAATGATAGATATCGGCCTGGTCATATTAGGTATTGCTTAAAGAAAATGTATTTTGGGAAAGGAAGACTGAGATTATGAGCAAAACAATTAAGAACTCAGTTTTGATGATAGTGATAATGACAGTTCTATTGGGAATTATCTATCCCTTGCTGGTAACCGGAATTGCCCAACTGATTTTTCCCTGCCAAGCCAACGGCTCAATTTTCTATCATAAGGGCAAGGCGGTGGGCTCAGAACTTATCGGGCAGTCGTTTAACAGCCCCAAGTACTTTCATGGCCGCCCCTCTGCGGCTGGGGAAGGTTATGATGCTTCAGCTTCGGCGGGTTCGAATTTGGGGTCCACTAATCCGGAGCTTTTACACAGAATTGTCGAGCAGGAAAAGAAGGTTCGTAGTGAGAATAAGCTTGCTGAAGGGCAGAAGATACCTGCGGATCTCCTGACCGCTTCGGGTAGTGGTCTGGATCCTCATATTAGCCCGGAGGCAGCTTATCTGCAATGTGAACGGGTAGCTGCAGCCAGAAAAGTACCCGTGGAAAAGATTAAGGCTCTACTGGCCAAACATGTAGAAAAAAGAGAATTCGGAGTACTGGGTGAGCTGAGGGTAAATGTATTGCAGCTCAACTTGGCTCTGGATAAAGAAAACCCCGCTTCCGCCGCAACATTAATAGCGAAGGACAGAGAGCATCAGTAGTACCCGAAGGGTGAGCCTCTGGCGACAGAGGAAGTCGTGGTTGCACTTATACTATCGCCCTTAAAAAACTAATACTATCTGATAGTATAAAGAAATCAGGTAAAAGGAATGGTTTTATTGAACGACAAACGAGCCGATCCCGATGCATTACTGGCCAGCATGAAGCCCAAGGGTCGGGGCCGGTTGACTGTATTTCTGGGTGCAGCGGCCGGGGTTGGCAAGACCTATGCCATGCTGGAAGCAGCCCGGGAGCGCATTAATGAAGGTGCTGATGTTGTAATAGGCTGGGTGGAAACTCATGGTCGCAAAGAGACCGAAGCCCTGCTCAAAGGCCTGAAGATTTTGCCCCCCCGGCCTATGGACTACCGGGATAAGCATTTTCAAGAGCTGGATCTGGATGCTCTGCTGGCCAGGAGGCCGGATATAGTTCTGATCGATGAATTGGCTCATACTAATATCCCTGGTTCGCGCCATATCAAGCGCTATCAGGATGTGGAAGAAGTCCTGGCTGCAGGTATTGATGTCTATACTACGGTTAATATCCAGCACCTGGAAAGCATAAACGATATTGTGGCCCGGATAACAGGCATATCCGTACACGAGACTGTACCTGATACGGCATTGAAGCAGGCAGAAATACAATTGATTGATATTCCGACTGAAGATTTGCTGCAGAGATTGCATGAAGGCAAAGTATATGTTCCCGATCAGGTAGCCGAAGCGGTAAAGAAATTCTTCAGGGCGGGCAATATAAACGCCTTGCGAGAAATGTCCCTACGCTATACTGCGCAAATAGTGGATTCACAGATGCAGACCTATATGCGGGCTCATGCCATTGAAGGGCCCTGGCCGGCCGGGGAAAGGGTAATGGTCTGTATTAGTACCAGCCCTTTTGCTACCAAGTTGATTCGCGTTGCCCACCGCATGGCAACGGGCTTGAAAGCTGAATTGTTGGTGGTTTACGTGGAAACTCCAGAAGCCGGGAGCAGCGGCACAGTTCGGGACCGTTTGTTTGCCAACCTGCGTTTGGCGGAAGAACTGGGTGGAGAAATCATCAGTACCAGTGGAACTGATATTGCTGCTGAACTGCTGCAGATTGCCAGATCTCGCAATGTAACCCAGGTGGTTATCGGTAAACCACTGCGCTCCAGGTTTCTGGAATTGTTACGGGGTTCAGTGGTGGACAAAGTCATCCGCCACAGTGAAGGCTTCAGTATCCATGTTATACCGGGTCAGGCCATTCAGGATGCTGATAGCAGCAGCTGGTTACAGGAAAAGACCAGGAAGAGCCTCAGTTTTCTACCCTACTTGAAGGTAATCTTAATGATAGGTCTTATTACTGTGGTAATAAGACCATTTATTGAGCAATTGGGCTTGGTAAATGTAGCCATGATCTATCTATTGCCAGTATTATACAGTGCGGTCAAGTCTCAGCGCAGGGTGGCCCTTACCGCTGTGGTGGGTGCAACTCTGGCCCTGGATTTTTTCTATATTCCACCGCAACTTAGTTTGTCAGTGGCCGACCTGAGATATTTATTAAGCTTTTTCATCTTCGGGCTGGTTGCCTGGCTTACCAGCAGCATGGCTTCCCGCTTGCGTAAGCAGATAGACCATGCCCACCAACGTGAAGCCATGATGGGAGCACTATACAGCCTGAGCCGGGGAATCGGAGCTTCTGATGGTATGGAAGAAGTGATGAAGACAG